>SVGK01000029.1 GCA_015056395.1 Clostridiales bacterium | reverse complement strand
GTTGGTTCGAATCTTCGCATAGTGTAAACCATGCTATTGCACTATTTGTAAACCATGTTGCTTCATACACATGGGGCATCCCTACGGCGGGGGGACCGAGGTGATCGTTCGATGAACGATATGGAATGCGATGTGTGATGACCGGGCGGACGCCATGAATGGCGTCCCTACGGCGGGGCGGAGTGTCTGTTCGATGAACGATATGGAATCGCGATGCGCGGTGACCAAGCGGACGCCATGAATGGCGTCCCTACGGCGCGCTGGAGAACTGTGTGCATACGCCCACAGCATGAGGCTATCGATCGCGGACCATTAATTGTTAACTGATAACTGTTAACTATTAACTGTCGAAGCTTTCGGCCATCCACTCCTAACTCCTAACTTCTCACTCCTCATTCCTCACTCTCCCCCTACCTCTTCGCCGCGTTCAGCCTTCTTTCAAGCCGGCTCACAAGCGCGCTCAGGCCGGCCACCAGTATGAAGTACACGAGCGCCACGCTGATCAGCGGGAAGTACGGCGAAAGCGTGCGCGAGCGCACGAGGTCGCTGGCGCGCGTCAGGTCGACCACGGAGATCAGCCCGATGATGGAGGTCTCCTTGAGCACCGCAATGCCCTCGTTGCACAGCGCCGGCAGTATGTTTGCCATCGCCTGCGGCAGCACGATCAGACGCATGCAGCGTATCGTGCCCATGCCAAGCGAACGACCCGCCTCCATCTGTCCCTTGTCCACGGCGCCTATGCCGCCGCGTATGACCTCCGAGACGTAGGCGGCGGAGTTCAGCCCGAACGCCACCATGCACACGACCACCTTGTTGGGGTAGCCCGCCATGATGATGAAGGCCATGATCGTCAACTGTATCGCAAGCGGCGTGCCGCGCATGACGGCCACGTAGAAGCTCAGTATCCTGTCGACCGCCTTCAGTATGATCGAGCCGGGGCTCATGCCCTTGCGCGGGTCGCGGTTGTCGAGCATGTTGTGCACCACGGCGATGACCGTGCCGCCCGCGATGCCGATCAGCGACGCCACGAGCGTGATCAGCAGCGTGTTCCTGAGACCCTGCAGGAACACCGTCCAGCGGCTGTCGCGTATGAACGTGCGGGAAAACTCATAGTTGAACCATTCGATGAAGCTTTGCATTTGGCCTTCCTTCCATACAGACGTGACGATTCCGGGAACGGCATGCGCGTCGTTCCCGGAAGATGTGTATCCAGCGGTCTTATCAGTCGATCTGGCTGGCCAGCTCGGTGTGCTCCACGATCCAGTTGTCCACGGTGCCGTCCTCGACGATCGGGGCGATGATCTGGTTGATGCAGTCCACGAAGGCGTCGTCGCCCTTCTTCATGGCGATGCCGTACTCCTCGGTGGTGTTGGTGCCGTCGGCATAGACCAGCTCGAAGCATTTCAGTCCTTCGTTCGTTGCGACCAGGTTCTCCGCCATCAGCGTGTCGCAGATGATGGCGCCAAGCTCGCCGTTCTTCATGGCCAGCGCCGCGTCCGGCAGCGACTTGTACTGCTGCACGGTCGCGCCCGTGCCCTCGAGCACGCCGCCGGGCAGGTTGACCTCGTCAGAGGCGATGAAGTCGCCGGTGGTGCCCAGATGCACGCCTATGGTCTTGCCCGCCAGGTCGTTGATGTACTGAGTGGTGTCGTCGTCCTCGGGCACGATGATGTACTGCGCCGCGACGGTGTAGGGGTCGGAGAAGGCGACGGTCTCGGCGCGCTCTTCGGTGATGGTCATGGCGGCCAGCACGATGTCGCACTCGTCGTTGACCAGATAGGTGGTCAGCGTCTCGAAGGACACGTTCAGGACCTCGAGCTCTACGCCCAGCTGGTCCGCGATGTACTGTGCGATCTCGACGTCCGCGCCGGTGGCCTCGCCGTTCGCGCCGATGTACTCAAAGGGCGCCCATACGGCGTCCGTGCCCATCACGATCTTGCCCTTCTCTTTTATCTCCGCAAGCTTCGGGGACTCGCTCTCCGCAAGCGCCATCGCGCTTATCAGCATGAGCGCCAGCACAAGCGCCAGTACCTTCGAAATCTTCTTCATGGATGTTCCCTCCTGAAAATGTATATTCAATGCATAATGTAGTGTAGCACACGAATAATTATACGTCAAGTGAGTGAATGGATAATTAACAAATATAGCGCGATATTAACAGAGTAAAGCGCTTCATCCGTCAGTAGATCGTCAGGAGGTCCTTCTCGGCGATTCCGGCGCGCCTGCAGAACGCCTCCAGATCGGCCTGGTCGCGCGCCTTGCCGAAGTCGATGAACTTATTTGTATCCCTTTCGATGAAGCCCAGCGTCATCTCACCCGTGCATATGGACTTCCTGACCGCGGGCGACATGCGCGTGCGGTCGTATTCGATCGGCTTTTCGCGATGGAACAGCGGCATACGATCTGCATCCCCTTCCGCGTCAGGCGTCCGCCTTCATGAAGTAATAGCCCACCATGTCCGGCTGTATCTCGTAGTACAGCGATCCGTCGTTCAGAAGCTGGAACGTATGCGTGGCGATCGCCTCGTTTGCGTCGTTGTATTCGGCGCAGACCAGGTGCCCTTCGCCGAAGGCGGCGCGTATCACGATCTCGTTTGTTTCGATGCTCTGCGACTCGAAGCGGATCTCGCCGCCGTCTATCGTCATCGTGAGGTCCAAGTCGGAGCTCGCCATGTCCACGGTCATGCCGTAGGCCGCGGCGCGATACGCCGTCCACGTGCCCTGGTAGTCCTCCAGCGCGGCGTTCTCGTTCGGCTGGGCGGGATAGAACTCGGGAAGCTCCGTGCGCGTCATCGTGTACACGTCCAGGTTGTCCGTCATCATCAGCACGTCGTTTGCCGGGACGAGCACCGTGGAGTTGTCCTCGTCCAGCACGACCAGCCCGTCGCCCCAGGCCCATGTGCCCGTGTACGGCGCATCGGCCTCGGAAGGGAGAAAGCGCTGATAGGTGCCGTCTTCGTTCACGACCAGCGTGAGCCTCTGGCCGAAGTACAGCGTGTACCAGTTCCCGAATATGTCGGGTTCTTCGGCCAGCGCGGAGCAGGCGAAGGCCATGCAGATCAGCAGCAGTGCCGTAAGCAGCTTCTTCATGTGGAAAAGACCTCCCTTGATGTGGATGTTCCGAAGACAGTATAGCGCATCGCCGTGCAAAAGGCAAGCGTTGGACGACAGCGTGCGATAGAGTATTTCTTCCTATTTAATATGCCTGAGCCGGACCTTATGCAGGCCGTCGGCGATATTTTTGACCTGTACCAGCACGCCCGCAAGCGCGAGCCCTCCCGCTATGGCCAGCTCCTGCCACTCCATCGCGCATTCGATCACGGCGTAGAGGCCCGCCAGTATCCACAGTATCTCGGTCAGTATGTTGACGAGCGTGGGCGCGTGAAAGACCGTGAGCGCGCATCCTCCCGCGATGAACAGGAACGCGGGCACCAGATATGGGAACGTGCCCGGCAAGGGCGAAAGCAGCCAGCCGATCCCGCCTGCGATGATGCACAGCAGCATGCTCAGGTCGAGCGCCCAGGGCGTGTCCGAAGCCTCTCGGCGAAACAGCGGCCTGAAGAGCGCCAGCAGCAGCAGTCCGGCCAGATATCCGTATATGTGCTCGGCCCAGAGCCTTTCGACACCGGCATAGCCTATCCTGTCGAGCCACATCATCATGCCGAAGCCGCACAGCGCTGGATAGTAGATCTGTACGAACAGCGCGCCGGGTATCTCCTTCAGCAGTCCAGCCGAAGGCGACGGCGCCGCGCGCGGCGCGACGGACACCGAAAGCAGCGTGGATGTGATCGTCACCCCTTCCGAGGCCAGCACAATGCCGTATAAATGTTCGGGCATGCAGGCCGGAGCCGCGATGGTCAGCGCGCCCAGCAGATCGGTGAGCGCCGCCAGCGCGAACCTGCGCTTCGCCCTCAGATGCGTCGCGGAGAGCCTCGATAGGATGCATGATCCTGCAAGTATGGAATACCACACGCCCTCGCCATGGTGAAATGGCAGCAATGGCGACAGGCACGCGGCCGCGGCCGTGGCTGCCGCGCACAGCGCAATGGATATCAAGTGCGAAAACAGTATCCTGCCGCGCGAGAGCATCATAGCCTGCGAGCGCCTGAACGTCTCGGGAAGTCCCAGCGAAACGACGGAGATCGCAAGCAGAGCCGTGGCCATGAAGGCCGCGTAGTTCCTGTCGGGGCCGACCGTGAGCAGCAGCGCGACGATCCAGAGCACGTCTGTCCTTTCAAAGGCCTCCCTGCGCAAATCCTTTACAGCCATGTCGTATCCACCTCGAACATTCCTGTGACCCTGTCCCTGTGCGCGATCCTGATCGCAACGTCGCTGTCCGGATCGATGCCCTCCATGCGCAGGAGTCCGCGCACGGAATTCTCCGCAAGCTCGGGGAAGTTGTTTTCCTTGCTCAAATGACCGAGCACGATCTGCTTTGTGCCCGCATTGATGAGCTTCGCGGCTGCCTCGCCCGCGTCGTCGTTCGAAAGATGTCCGCGCGTGGACAGTATGCGCTGTTTGAGCTGGTACGGATAGCGGCCCGCGGTCAGCATGTCCGGATCGTAGTTCGACTCGAGAAGCACCGCGTCGCAGCCGCGCACGGCGTCCATCCATGTGTTTCGCACGCAGCCTATGTCCGTGGCCACGGCAAAGCGCGCGGCATACCTCTCGAATGTGAATCCCACGGGCTCGTTGGCGTCGTGTGGTATCGAGAAGGGCAATACGCCCAGCTCGCCCATGCCGAATTCTATGCCTGACTCTATCGTGCGTTGGTTTTTGAGCGCGACAGGGCCGATCTTGTCGAGCATGCCCTCCCACGTACCGGCCGTGGCATATACGGGAAGGTCGAATTTGCGCGAGAGTATGCCCACCGAGTTGATGTGGTCGTTGTGCTCGTGTGTCACGAGTATGCCGCGCAGCCCGCCGGGCGCTATGCCCAGCGACTGCAGTGCGGCGATGATGCGCTTGCCGGAAACGCCGGCGTCCACGATGAGGCCGCCCGATTCGCTTCCGACGTAGATACAGTTGCCGCTCGAACCGCTGAAGAGCGGCGCAAAGCAAAGATCCATCTGTTTCCTCCGTCAAACGCCCGTCATGTCGAAGGACGGTATGTATTTTTCATCGGATGACGAAAGCTCCTGTACGAAGCCGTCGTTCAGTCCGAGTTCCATCATGTGCTCGAACACGCGGTCGTACTCCTCCTGCGTGATCTGCCTGTCCATGCCCGGGATATCCACGGCCTCGCCAAAGGGCAGATACTGCGCCATCAGGCTGACCCACGCACCGGGAAGATCCTCCGCGATGTAGTCGAGCACGCGCATGGAATCCTCCGCGCAGCCCGGCAGTATCAGGTGGCGTATGAGCACGCCGGAAAGCATGAGGCCCTCTTCGTCCAGCTTGACGGGTCCTGTCTGCCGCAGCATCTCCTTTATGGCCCGCGATGCGTGTTCAAAGTAGTCCGGTGCCATGGACCAGCGCCTTGAAAGGTCGGAGGAGACGTATTTAAGATCCGGCATGTATATGTCGACCTTGCCCACGAATCTGCGGATGGTCTCGACACATTCATATCCGCCCGTGTTCCAGACGACCGGCACGGGCAGGCCGCCCTCGAGCGACTCGAGCACAGCATGGGAAAAGTGCGTAGGGCTCACGAGGTTGATGTTGTGCGCGCCCTGCCGTATCAGTTCGGCATAGATCTCTCTGAGTCTTTGCACGGTAATGCGTTTCCCGGTGCCATTGTGCGATATGTCGTAATTCTGGCAGAAGCGGCAGCCCAGCGCGCATCCCGAAAAGAACACGGCGCCTGAGCCGCTCGTGCCGCTGATCACCGGTTCCTCGTCGAAGTGCAGCGCGGCCCTGGCCAGCACGGGCTCAGCGCCCATGCGACACCAGCCGTTGCCCGTTTCGCCGCGCACGGCGTTGCAGCGGCGCGGGCAGTCGTTACAGATGTATTCCATATAAATACTCCGATATCGTTTCGATGTTTCACGTGAAACAATTCAAGGCTGCTGTCCGTCCGAACATTTCAGCGTGAGCAGCCAGGCCTCCGCCTGGCTTCCGAACCTCAGGTTCAAGCCCCTCGCGCCTATGCCCTGTGATACGAGTATGGGCATCCTGTCCATATACCAGCCTCTAAAGAAGCGCCGCTGTGTCTCGCTCAGGTTCAGCAGTGTTCGTCCTGCGATACAGATCTGGCCGCCGAGATTGTGCCCGGCCAGAAAGAGATCGATCCACTGACCGCCGTCGCGCGATTCGGAAATGTTGATGTCGAGCGCCCTCGCGGGATCGTTCGCAAAGCCTATGACACACAGCGACGAGTCGACAATACCTGAAAGCTTGTCGACGCCGCCTTCCGGGCTGAAGCCGACAAGATAGAGCGATGCGCCATCTTTATCTATGATCGCTCCGGTGTTGTTGAGCACCTGTATCTTCGTGCCCTCGGCCTCGTGCCAGAGCATCTCGGGTGTGCCGTCATCGCAGCCGGTCACTGCATAGAGGCCAAGAGGCGCTTCGAGCACATCCAGAGCCTTGAGCGCCGCGATCCTTCTGTCGACATCACCGGAGGATGAAGGATCGGTCAACAGACTGAACACATTCGGCGAAGCATAATTGCCCGCAATGACCACGACATCTGCTTCGAGGTCGTTCAGTGACTTCATCAGGCCCGTCAAGGAGCGGGCACCGTTCAGGCCGCACATTTCGATATCAGAGAGGAACAGGAGCTTCGTGCCGTCGAAGGCGCGGGGAAGATCTTGCAGGTAGACATCCGCGCGCTTCAGGTGAACGGGGACAGAGGCCAAGAAGCCGCCGAGCAATGAAAGCAGTACAAGAAAGGCCACGAGCAGAGGCGCGAGCCTTCGCTTCAATGAATGGCCCTTCTTTTGCGTATTCCGCATACAAAGCCTCCCGAAAATGTTTCACGTGAAACACGATGCGACTCAAAACGATGAACGCCAAATGTGCGTCCGAAATGATACGACGGTTAACATTATGTAATCAACGATCACAATGGATCGTTTGTGGCCGATATGAAGGAATCGTGACAGCCTGATATGATTTTGTACCGTTTTTTTCATTCAAGAAGTCCATCAATCCCGTTGCAACACACCACAGCTTCAATTATAATAGGAATGGTGTATCCTTACAAGCAAACACTGGCAAATTTCAAATAAGAATCAGGTGGTTTCATGAATCGCGGCCAGAAAGGTCGTCTTCCATGGGCCGGAGCACTCCTGATCGTCGCGTTTTCCTGCGCCATAGCGTATGCCCTGGCGGTCATTTTGATGAGCAGATCGGGCGAATCGGACTTTGCCCGCTATGTCTCCACGCGCATAGAGTCCGCAAAGAAGATCGAGACCGTGGACGACGGGCTGATATACTACGACGGAAGCTCGGTCACGAAGATCGGCAAAACCGCCAACGTGCGCTGGAGCTATATCGTAGGCGCCAATGCGGATTTCAGGGCGACGGATGCGGGCGTGGCCTCGTGGGTCGGCAGCAAACTGACGCTGATCGACGGGTCGAACGGCACGCCCGGCTATTCCGGCAACCTTGAAAGCGGCATACTCTCGGCAGTGATGGGATCGCAGTATTCCGCCGCGCTGCTCGAGCCGGAGCACGGCGGCACGATCATACTGATGGAAAACAACGGCCGGCGCGTCGACACCATCGACATGTCGGATCAGACGGTCATCGACTACGGCTTCTTCTATAACGACACGCTGTTCTGGGTGATGACGCTCGACACGAATGGCACGACGCCCAGCTGTACCGTGAACACATATCGTCCCGGCAAGCGACTGGTCGGTTCGATCACGGACAGCGAACAGACGCTGTACAACGCGACGTTCCAATCCTCGCAGATTAGCTGCGTGGGCGACACGTTCGTGCGCGCCTATACCTACAACGGCGCGGAGGACGCGGCGCGGCGCAAGCTGGTATACGGCTGGACGCTTGTGGACGTGGACGAGAACAGCGACGATCCGCTGATGCTGTTCACGCTGAACGGCGAATTCGACGGCACGACGGAGATACACGACGTCAAGATGATGCGCGGCCTGGATGAGCAGATCATCAGGATGCCGTTCGGATGCGTCGATCTGCTCGCGGCCGACGATAAGGTCTACGGCTTTTCCAAGTCCGGCTATGTGATGATCGGACATATGGGCGAACAGAAGGTGGAGGCCTATCAGATCACGCTTTCGTTCGACACGGTGTACGGCCTGCTCGACGGCGGCATCGCCGTGCTGGGCAACGGATCGGAGATCTACATGCTGAGCCTGGAGAAATGATTTGAAAAGAGGAACGTGAAATGAACATACTCGACATCATCATAATCGCCGTGCTGCTGTACGGGCTGGTCGGGGGCATCTACAAGGGCATGCTCACGAGCACGCTGAAGCTGTTCGCGTTCGCGGGCGCGTGGTTCGGCGCGCGGGCGCTGTACAGCCGCATCGCGTGGTTCGCACTCTCCAACCGCACGCTGATGGCGGTGCTCAACCAATACCTCGAGCCGGAGACGTTCTTTACCGACCGCGCCATCGCCTCCAGCAATGTGGCGCAGGTGGTCGCGGGCAGCGAAAGCGCGATACAGGAGGCGGTCAATGCGCTCGGCGCGAAGTTCTCGTTCCTGGCGGAGGCGTTCTCCAACAATCTGCGGCAGCTCTCGTTCCAGGACCTGGGCATAAGCAGCGTGTCGGATTACTTCAACCAGACGCTCTGGGAGGCCGCGTTCAACGTGGCGGCGTTCCTCGCAGCGTTCATCGTGCTGTACCTGCTGTTCACACTGATCATCAACCTGCTGGATCGCGTGATCAGCTTCCCGCTGCTCAAGAGGTTCGACGGACTGGTCGGAGGGCTGTTCGGCCTGCTGCGCTCGTCCGTGGTGGTCGTGCTGATACTGAACGTGCTGCCGGTGATGCTCTCACTGGTCAACCCTGAGATCACGGAAAAGCTGATCTCGGAATCGCGGCTGTACGCGTACTTCTCGCAGTTCGACCTGCTGAGCGCGACGAAGTGGATCAGGACGCTGATCATGGGATAGAGAAAAGGGCGGATGGATACGGGCCTTCACTGATGTGTGGAGGCCTGTTTTTTAATGAGGAATGAGGAGTTAGGAGTTAGGAGTTAGGAGTTGGAAGTGAGCTGTTGTTTGTAATTGACAGTTAACAGTTGACAGTGAACAATTATTGGGCGGAAGGGATTCGTGGTATCGATCAGAGTCAGTCAGCAAATCACAGCCTCGAAACCAATCGTATATCGTACCATCATACCAAACTGCCCGTAGGGGCGCCATCCATGACGCCCGCGCGACATACCAAAGCACCAAAGCCCATGGTATAACGGGCAAACACGGCCGATCCCGTACGGACGCCGCATGCCGCATTCGCGTCGCCAGTGCGGCTTCGCGAGGAACATGGCGGCGTAGACGCCGCCGCTACGGGATGTCATTGCGAACACAGCTTCGGACCCGCATCCCGTAGGGACGCCATTCATGGCGTCCGCCCGGTCAGCCTCGTATCGACATGCGTATAGTATATCGCATCATCCTCTGCGGCTGCTGATTCCGCACCCCTCTTTCCCTCATTTCTCGGCACATTTCGAATTCAATTCAACGATATCTTGACTGTCGCACATCGCATTGCTTTCAAGGCCGTCACGCGCTATAATGTTCGTTACACTGGATGAAAATGCGCTTCATATCACCATCGCGCCGGGCATTCGTTCCCTTTCCGGATATCCGGAGGCCATCCGATGCGGCCCGGCCGCACATATCGAAAGCGAGATTTGGGGGTCATTATGGTTGCAAAGAAACCGGCGAAGACCCGGACCATGACGGAAGACAGGCAGGAAGGGCTGCCGGGAGGCCCGCTCATACTGAGCGTGCTCTTCTTTGGCATCGCCATATTGACGGCCTACCTCACGATAGGCGCACCGGAGGACGGCACGGCCATGGGCGCCATACGCGGCGTGTTGTACGGCCTGGGCGGCAGCATCGCCGTGGTCCTGCCCATCGTGATGGCGTGGCTGGGCACGATCATGGCGCTGCACGCGTCCGGAAAGCCCGTGTCCGTCGTGCGCAGCGTGTGCGACGGCGCGTTGTTCTTCCTGCTGTTCACGGCGGTGCAGCTTTTCTCCACCGAGGAGATACTGACGAACCATATGGTCGTCAGGACGTTTTCGAACTACATCGTGCAGTCCTACCGCGCGGCGCTGGGCGGCGGCGCGATAGGCGGCCTGCTCGCGTGGCCCTTGTACACCGCGCTTGGCAAGTGGGGCGGCCTGATCGCCGTGCTGTTGCTCATGTGCCTGATCGCGACCGTCACGGGCAGCACGCAGCGCGTGGCAGGACGCCTTCGCACGAGCACGCAGCGCGCCGCCGAACGGCATGCGCAGCGCGCCGTGGAGCGCCCTGCCCGCGAACGCCGCGTGGAAGCACCGCAGGACGTGCGGCCCAGGCCGCGCAAGGCGCGCCCCATGGACCCCGACGCCGATCTGCGCTCGCCCGAAGCGGCCAGCAGGCCCCGTTCCCCCTCCGCGAAGCGCAACGCGCACACGGATATGGACCAGATGCCGCCGCTGCCCGGCGAGGACATCATGCCGGGCCGGCGTCCCCGCCCGAAGGTGGACGTGCCGGACGCCGTGCGCGCGGAGACGTCGCGCAAAAAGCGGACGAGCCCTCTGGACATCGACGGCAGGATAGACTTCGATCCGGAGCTCCTGGGCGAGGAAGTGCCTGCGCCGCGCAGGGAGCCGAAGCCTGAAAAGCCCGCGAAGAGCCGCGCAAAGACGAAGCAGGAGCCGGATGCCTTTGCGATCGAACCTGACGCCAGCGAGGTGTTCGCGGCGGATGCGGAGCCCGCGCCCGAGCCCAAGCCCATGCCGAAGCTCAAGCGTGCGAAACCTGTGCCTGAGGCGTCCGGCGACGAGCCCTACAACTACCCGCCCATCGACTTGCTCGAGCCCGGCGAGCGCGTGGTCGAGAACCACCGCGAAGCCGACATGGAGAAGGCGGAGATGCTCGAGGACACGCTGAAGGAATTCGGCATATCGACAAAGCTGAGCGGCATCGCGCACGGCCCCGCCGTCACGCGCTTCGAGCTGCAGCCCGCGCCGGGCGTGAAGGTCAGCAGGATCACGTCGCTGTCGGACGACATCGCGATGCACCTTGCGGCCATGTCCGTGCGCATAGAGGCGCCGATACCGGGCAAGAACGCCGTGGGCGTGGAGATCCCCAACGACAAGGTCGAGACCGTACGCCTGCGCGACGTGCTCGAATCGCAGGAGGCGCGCAAGAACGCGTCCCGCATCGCGGTGGGACTGGGCAAGGACAACTCCGGGCGCTACATCGTGGCGGACATCGCGAAGATGCCGCACGTGCTGATCGCCGGCCAGACGGGCTCCGGTAAGTCCGTGTGCATCAACTCCATCATCACGTCGATACTCTTCCGTGCGACGCCCGAGGAGGTCAAGCTGATACTGATCGACCCGAAGGTGGTCGAGCTGTCCATATACAATGACATACCGCACCTGGTCTGCCCGGTGGTCACGGACTGCAAGAAGGCGGCCAGCGCCCTGGACTGGGCTGTCGCGGAGATGGAGCGCAGGTACAAGGAGTTCGCCAGGAAGGGTGTGCGCGACATCAAGGGCTACAACAAGGCGCTGGACGAGGGCGAAAAGCGCATGCCGCAGATGGTCATCATCATCGACGAGCTGGCCGACCTGATGATGGTCGCGCCCGGCGAAGTTGAGGACAGCATTTGCCGCCTGGCACAGCTGGCGCGCGCGGCGGGCATGCATCTGGTGATCGCAACGCAGAGGCCGTCCGTCAACGTCATCACGGGCATCATCAAGGCGAACATACCCACGCGCATCGCCTTCTCCGTCGCCAGCCAGGTGGACAGCCGCACCATGATCGACCACGGCGGCGCGGAAAAGCTGCTGGGCAACGGTGACATGCTGTTCGTGCCGTCCGGCATCAACAAGCCCATGCGCGTACAGGGCGCGTGGGTGTCCGACGAAGAGGTCCACGCGATCGTGGGCTACATCAAGGAGCGCTCCGAGACTACGTACGATCTGGACATGATCGAGAGGATGGAGAACGCGGCGCGCACGGACGCCGAGAAGGAAGAGGTCGAACAGGAATACGACGACAGGCTGCCCGAGGCGGTCGAGATCGTGGTCGAGGCGGGACAGGCCTCCGTCAGCATGCTGCAGCGCAGGATGCGCGTGGGCTATGCGCGCGCAGGCCGCCTGATCGACGAGATGCAGCGGCGCGGCATCGTGTCCGACGCGGACGGCGCAAAGCCCCGGAGCGTGCTGATCACGCGCGAGCAGATGAATGAGCTGTTCGAAGACGAGGGGGAAGGGTGAGAAGTTGGGAGTTAGGAGTTAGGAGTTGGATGCCGATGGGTCGTTCTCGTGGATCCAAAGGGAGCATGACTTGCTCCGACTCCACATCATCCAACGAAAAGCATCCCGGTCCGCCGCAGGGGCGCCATCCATGGCGCCCTCCCGGTCGACGCTCTCTCCGCCCTCACATCATCCAACGAAAAAGAAGCAGGAACGTGCCGGCCCGGAAGCGCCGCTACGGGGGGCGATGTGGCGGACGGGGCCGTGCGCACATATCCCTTCGTCCCCCTAAGGGACACGAACGAACAGCCGCGGAACGACTCCACATGTCGTTCCGCGGCTTCGTTTTTCGCTTGTATCTCGGATCACTTCATCAGCGATCGCGCGAATTCGGCTGCGGCCTTCAGGTCCTCCTCGTTCGGACGGCCCTTATGTATGCCCTTGAACTCGCCGCGGCAGTGGAACTCCCTGTCGAGCACCGGTATGCCCACCTTGTCCGCCTCCGCCTTGACCTTCTTGTACGTCGAGTTCAGCATGGCGGCCGAGCCGAAGTTGGCGATGCTGTGGACCTTTGATTTGTCAAGGGAATGAACAAAGTCCCTGACCTCGGGGTCGATGCTGAACGCATAGTAGGAATTGCCGAGGAAAAGTATGTCCACAGGTTCGGTCACGGGCTCGGAGATGGGCAGCGCCTTCACGCCCAGCGCTTCGGCCACGGAGATGGCGAGCTTTCTGGTGTTCCCTGTCTTTGTGTAGTAACGAACGGCATAACGCGGCATGGCGGTCTTCCTTTCTGTTCTGTTGTATCTATGGATGTTTATTCGCCGGATCCCTTGCACCGCTTACATCCCCAGCGCGCTCTGCAGCAGCTCCCTGAGCGCCTGGGCGTCCAGCACGGCAGGCTCCAGCGCGCTCAGCGGCACGATGTTCGCCGGGCCGCAGCTGATCACTGCGTATGCGGCCGCCTCGTCGCTCAGGCTCATCACCCATCCGCCCTCCTGGTCGGTCAGCTCCAGCAGCATCTCGTATTCGCCGGCCTCGACGCCGTCGCCCTCGAAGGCCGCGGATATGATGTAGAGGCTGTCGGACTGCGCCTCGCCGGTGATCACCACGGTGTTCGCGCCGTCCGTGATGACGATGGACTTGCCGTCGTACTCTGCCGTGAACGCCTCGTCCGGGCCGGTGTACTCCAGTCGGATGTCGAGGTTTTCTTCATCCGGCGCGTCGACCGACAGCTCGGCGTGCGATCCGGGCCACAGCAGCGTCAGCGCGCCGCCCTTATCATCGCCCTTTAGTGCGCAGCTCCATTCGCCGCCGTCGCTCAAAAGGTATGCGCTCGCGTCCAAGTGCGTCTCGTCGCTCTCGGCCTTCACAGCGAGCGTGAACACATCCTCGCCGTTCACGGCGCTGTTTACCGCGATGCCGAAGTAATCGCTGCGCGCGGCGAGCGTGAGGCTGCCGCGCCAGCCTCCGGGCGTCCATGCGTTCATGTCAACGGCGTCGGTTGCAAAGGCCGCGTTGAACGAGGCGATCTCCTGCGCCTCGGGCGCAAGGAACCAGGTCGTGCCGACCAGCGTGACCTCATCGCCCAGCTCGAGCCGCGCGTTCAGCGCAAGGCCCGTGTCCATGTCGTCCTTGAGCGTGAACTCGGCGTCATAGGCCGTGCCCGTGCCGTCGCCCGTGATGCTGCCCGCGAGCGTGAGAGGCGCGCCGTCGGCCTCGATCGTCGCGTCGATGTGCACGGAGAGGTCCGGGTCATACGCGGCGTCGATGTCCGCCGCTACGCTGCCCGCGGCCTGTACCGCCGCCTGTTCGAGCTCCGCGCGAATCTCTGGCCAGTAGGCGTCGAGGGCTTCGCGGCCCGTCGCGCCCGCGGGAAGCGCGCCTGTCTGGTCGAGCAGCCCGCCTATGGCGTCCGCGTAGCGGTCCACGGTCGTGAGCGTATCGCCGAACGTCATGACGTCCTGAAGGAAGCCGGGCAGCGTGCGCTCATAGTGTATGTGCAGCCCCGCTTCGGCGGGCTCCATCGTGAATCCGGGCGCGAGCACGATCGTTGCGAACATCATGCCTATCTGCTGGAAGGCCTCCGTATCGAGCTCAGCCGCGGACATCGACGCGGCGTTCACGGCGAACATGTCCGAAAGCGCGGCGTAGGGCACCTCGAACACGGTCCCGTCGTCGCTCAGCTCGACCCAGAGCGATTCGCTGCCCAGCTGCACAACGTATTCCTGCGGGCCTAAGTAGGCGGCGAATTCGGTCAGGCCGTCGGACGGCTGGTAGGCGAACATCGCCGTGCCGAAGTCTATCGTGAGCGCCTGTGTGTCGGGGTCGTAGCTCTGCACGGCGCGTTCCATGTGCTCCCAGAAGAGCCGGTCGGCCGCCTCGTCCGCCTCGGCCGCCGCCGTGAGCGGCGCCAGCGCAAGCAACACAACGATCAGAAGCGAAAGCATCTTTTTCAAGGTGATGACCTCCTCGTCGTCGGGAAAGTATATTCTGACGTATACAATTATACTTGTGTGAAACACGGTTGTCAATCGGTTAAGTGTTTTGACATATCCCGCGCGTCAAGAGGAAAGGCGCGATGTCCCGTCGAATCATGAGAGGTATGTAATAAAAGGAAGGAAACGAAAGCAATGCAGGACATCACAGACAACTGCATGGACCGCTCGGGCTTCACGCCGGTATCCCGGATCGTGCCCGACGCCGTGCAGGAGATACGCTATCACTTTTCCTATAACTTCGTCGGCGCGCCCATCGACGGCTACGAGGCGCCTGTGGCGCTCATGACGATACCAGCCGCGGAGGCGCTCAGGCGCGCCAGCGACCGTATCGTGCGCCAGGGCTATCGCTTCAAGATATTCGACGCATACCGCCCGCGCCGCGCCGTCAGGCACTTCGTGCGCTGGCTCGAAAGCGACGACGAGCGCATGAAGCCCTATTTCTACCCCGAGATGGACAAGAAGACGCTGATCGAGGAGGAGTTCATCGCGCGATACTCCGGGCACTGCCGCGGCAGCACGCTGGATGTCACGCTGATCGACATGATGTCGGGACGCGAGGTCGACATGGGCGGCCCGTTCGACTTCTTCGGGCTGAAGTCATACTCGGCCTGCACGGACGGCCTGACCGAAGCCCAGCTCGATGGCAGGAAACGGCTGCGCGAGACCATGCTCGAATGCGGCTTCCATGCCATCATCACGGAGTGGTGGCACTACACGCTGGACGACGAGCCGTATCCGAACACGTATTTCGACTTCCCCGTGCGGATTTAAACCTGTGTTCGGTGACAACGGCGCGGGAATGTGGTATAATGTCGACATAAGTAAACAAACGGAGGGCTGACATCATGGCAGACAAGAAGGATAAGAAGGCCGCGCCCATCGCGCCCAAGGAGGGCGAGGAGCGCCGCGCCGCGCTGCTGAGTGCGCTGGGACAGATCGAGAAGGATTTCGGCAAGGGCTCCGTCATGCGCCTGGGCGACGCCGCGAACCACCTGCAGGTCGAGGTGATCCCCACGGGCTGCCTGCAGCTGGATCTGGCGCTGGGCGTGGGCGGCCTGCCGAAGGGCCGCATCGTGGAGATCTACGGGCCTGAATCCTCGGGCAAGACCACGTTCGCGCTGCACTGCATCGCCGAGGCGCAGAAGCTGGGCGGCACGGCGGCGTTCATAGACGCAGAGCACGCGCTGGATCCCATGTACGCGCAGAAGCTGGGCGTGGACATCAACGAGCTGTACGTCTCTCAGCCGGACAACGGCGAGCAGGCGCTGGACATCTGTGAGGCGCTTGTGCGCTCCGGCGCGATCGACATCGTCGTGATCGACTCCGTCGCGGCGCTGGTGCCCAAGGCGGAGATCGAGGGCGACATGGGCGACAGCCACGTGGGCCTGCAGGCGAGGCTGATGTCGCAGGCGCTGCGCAAGCTGGCGGGCGTCATCGCGAAGACCAACGCCATCGCGATATTCATCAACCAGCTGCGCGAGAAGGTCGGCGTGATCTACGGCAACCCGGAGACCACCACCGGCGGCAAGGCGCTCAAGTTCTACGCCAGCGTGCGCCTGGACATCCGCAAGGGCGAACCGATCAAGAACGGCTCCGAGATCATAGGCAACCGCACGAAGATCAAGATCGTCAAGAACAAGGTCAGCCCGCCGTTCCGCAGCTGCGTGGTGGACATACTCTACGGCGAGGGCATATCGCGCGAAGGCGAGCTGCTGGATCTGGCGGTGGAGCACGACATGATCCGCAAGGCCGGCGCGTTCTACAGCTATGAGGGCGAGCGCATAGGCCAGGGCCGCGACAATGCGCGCCAGTACCTGAAGGACCATCCCGAGCTGTTCGACACGCTGGAAAAGCAGCTGCGCAGCGAGCTGCTGGCGAATCCCGACGAGATCACGGTCAACGGCGGCCTGAGCCTTGTGGACGAGGACGAAGAAGAGGAAGACACGGACGACTTCGAGCTGTAAAGGCGAAGGCGGGGACGGGGATGATCCAGGATCAAGAATTCAGAATTAAGAATTCAGAATTCAGAATCAATAGCCGGAAGCGATCGGAGGATGGACGGCGCGCGGTATGGTTCATCATCCCGCGCAGGGACACGGCATGCCGCGTCCGCGTGACTCGTGCGGCATTGCAGGGAACGTGGCGGCCTTGAGGCCGTCGCTACGGATGTTGACGCGAATGGCCCACCGTAGGGACGCCATTCATGGCGTCCGCCCGCGCGTGAGCGCACCTTTTCCCGTTGTCCGCATGGATGCGGCATGCCGCGTCCGCGTGATTCGTACGCCATTGCAGGGAACGTGGCGGCCTTGAGGCCGCCGCTACGGACGATGACGCGAACAACCTACCGTAGGGACGCCATTCATGGCGTCCGCCCGCGCGTGAGCGCACCTTTTCCCGTTGTCCGTAGGGATGCGGCACGCCGCGTCCGCCTGATCCGTACGCCACTGCAGGGAACGTGGCGGCCTTGAGGCCGCCGCTACGGATGTCGACGCGAACGGCCCACCGTAGGGACGCCATTCATGGCGTCCGCCCGCGCGTGAGCGCTCGCCTTTCAGGGCCGACCGGAAAACCACCGTCCCCCATTCGATCAAAAGAAATCGCGAAGCGATTTCCACCACAATTATTAATTGTTAATTGTTGATTGTTAATTGTTAATTACTCATTCCTCACGGAGGTCCCCATGTCCCCGGAACAGCTTCTCTCGATACTTTCCGTCGCGGCGCGCCTGAAGACCACGCCGCGCCACTGCACGACCGCGCCGGGCCGAACGGAATCCGTCGCGGAGCACAGCTGGCGGCTTGCGCTCATGGCCATGCTGCTGGGTGACTGCGACGAGTTCGCGTCGTACGACATGGATCGCGTCACGCGCATGTGCCTGATCCACGACCTGGGCGAGGCTTTCACGGGCGACATACCGACGTTTTTGAAGACGCAGCGCGATGCCGACACGGAGGACGGCCTGTTCGACCGCTGGGTGGACGGCTTCCCGGAACCCACGCGCGCGCGCTGGCGAAGCCTCCTTGACGAGATGAACGCGCAGCAGACGAACGAGGCGAAGCTCTACAAGGCGCTGGACAAGTTAGAGGCCGTGATCTCGCACAACGAATCCGACATCGACACGTGGCTTCCGCTGGAATACGACCTGCAGTTCACACACGGACGGGAGCTGGTCGCGTTCTCGCCGACACTGACCGCGCTGAAGGCGGCCATAGACCGTCAGACGGAGGAAAAGATACGCACGGAGGCCAAACCGAAAGGAGAATGACCGTGACGCAGGACGAACGTATGGCCAAAGGCTACCTTTGGTACGACACGAACCTGTACTTCGAGGAACAGGCGCGCGCGAAGGATCTGATGTACGAGTTCAACCATTCGCGCCCGTCCGAAGGGGAAAGGCGGACCGCGCTCGCAAGGCAGATATTCGGCGCGATC
>SVGK01000258.1 GCA_015056395.1 Clostridiales bacterium | reverse complement strand
ATCGACGAGTGCCATTGCCATCTCGCGGTGGAATGAAACAACTGACGCCGTATTTCGCAGTGTATTGCATTCGACCGGTGCACGATGATATAATATAGGCAAACAAGGGAAGGAGAACAGTATGAAGATAGTAGCTATAATAACCGCCCGAGGTGGAAGCAAGCGCATTCCAAGGAAGAACATCAAGCTTTTTTTGGGCAAGCCTATCATAGTGTATTCCATTGAAGCCGCACTCCAGTCCGGCGTGTTTGATGAGGTGATGGTTTCGACGGATGACAACGAAATCGCGGAAGTTGCACAGCAATATGGCGCGATCGTTCCATTTATGAGGAGCGCAAAAACCAGCGATGATCACGCCACTTCGGCGGATGTTCTGGAAGAAGTCATTCTTTCCTATCGGGATCGGGGAGAGGATTTCGATACCTTCTGCTGCATATACCCCACTGCGCCATTTGTGACTCCGGAGAAGCTGCGCAGCGCCCAGGACCTGTTTCTTGAGACCGATGCAAACAGCGTCTTTACAGTTACGCAATTCAGTTATCCGCCTCAACGTGCGGTGGTTATGCGGGATAAGATGGTCGTTTTTCAGTATCCCGAATATGCAAACACGAGAAGTCAGGATCTTGAACCGATTTATCACGATTGCGGACAGTTCTATTTTATGAAAACAAGTGCCCTTCTGAAATACCATACGCTGGTTCCGCCCAAAGCTGTTCCGTTCATCGTGTCCGATGCCGAGGTACAGGATATCGATAACGAGTCTGACTGGTTGATTGCAGAAGCAAAGTACCGCGTGCTTCAGGATGCCAGGGAAAAGATGTGACGGCTCAACCGAATCCCATAAAGTGTTGTTGAACTGTATTTGAGTACTCTTTGCAAAATTGCACAATAATATAATAATTCCGATCAATAATACAATAGCTGCGCGCCTGTTTTGTTATATAATGGTTACACAAAGGCGCGCAGGTGCTTTTGTTGCACAAATCTGGAGTCAAACCTTGCGGCGCTTTGCCGCAGGGGGAAATGAAAAAGGAGGATGTAACGATGAAGGCGATCCGTTGGTTGGCCATGCTGATGGTGGTGCTGATGCTGGTGGCTGCGATGCCGGCCATGGCGGAGGAAGAGGGAATTGAACTGACCTGGGTCGGCGCAGGCTGGCTGCAGAACAACAAGGCCGAGAAGATCATAGCCAAGTGGAACGAGATCCATCCGGATATCAAGGTGAACTACGTGGACAAGGGCACACTGGTGGACGACGCCTACAAAGTGAACCTGGACACCATGATCGCCAGCGGCGAGACCATCGACGTCACCTACCTGACCTACGGCGACGTGTACAGCCGCGTGCTGGCGGGTGGAGCCCTGCCGCTGGACGAGTACATCGAGGCCGCGGGCGACGACTATGAGGACATGTACGGCTCGATGTCCACCGCGCTTTTGAAGTACGATGGACACATCTACGGCGTGCCCTATGCCGGCAATACCTTCAAGGTGTTCTACAACAAGGACATGGTCGCGGCGGCGGGCGTCGAGATCCCCGAGACCTGGAGCCTCGAGGAGTTCACCGAGATCGCGAAGAAGCTGACGGATGAGGAAAACGGCATCAGCGGCGTGACCTTCCCCTATGGCTGGCAGGACATCATCTATGCGCCCGCCAACCTGTCCGGCTGGGAGATGGTGAAGTACGACGAGGCGGGCAATCCCGTGCCCTGCTTCGACGACGAGATCTTCAAGGGCGTGATGAAGGCCGCCAAGGACCTGGCCGATGAGTACCACGTTACGCCGAGCCTGGCGACCATCATGGCCGAGTCCATCAACCGCCGCCAGACGCTGATGACCCACAAGGCCGCGATGATCGTGGACGGCCCCTACACCCTGGTCTGGATGCAGAACTACATGTTCAACGATCCCGGCGAGGGACCGATCGACTTCGAGCTTGGCGTGGCGGATCTGCCCTACGCCACCGAGGACGGCAAGGAGGTCTCCTACAACACCGTCGCCGGCGCGTTCTATGTGCCGAAGACCGCGAAGTATCCCGCGGAGGCCTATGAGTTTGAGAAGTTCCTCTGCGACGAGTGCCCCGAGGAGTCGGCGTGCTACATGCCCATCTTCAAGGGCGCTGACATGGAGGCTGCCACCAAGTCCTTCACCGAGTATGTCGATGCCAATGGCGAAGAGCACACCGAGGTCTACCCGCTGGAGACGGCCATCGCGGCGGTCGCGACCCCCTATGAGAGCTACATCGGCAAGTACAACTTCGATCCTTCCCTGTCCGCGTACAAGAGCGTGCTGTACAACCTGTTTGAGAACAACTACGCGCTGTACCTGAACGGAGAGATGGATCTGGATACCTGGTGCGAGATGATGCAGGAGATGGGCGCGGGCGAAATCGCGAACGTCGGCTGAAATCATCCGGTGCACTGACACAGGCAGCGTCCGGGGGCTGTTGCAGGCTGCGACAGCCCCCGGCTTGCCGTCCGGCCGCGAAACGGAGCACGGGGCGCGGCGCTTGAACGGGAATGAAAGTGGGGGAGAGGCCATGGCTGGGAAAGGACGACGCGGGCTGTCCATCAAGGCGCGGGACAACCTCGCCGGTTATCTCTTTATCGCGCCGAGCCTCATAGGGTTCTGCGTGTTTACGCTCTTTGGCGTGCTGTTTTCCATCGGCATCTCCTTCACAGACTGGAGCCTGCTGCGGGACTTCCGGGACGCGCACTTCGTGGGCATCCAGAACTACGTGTCGATGTTTACGAACAAGCTGGACTGGATGTACCTGCGGGCCAGCCTGCGCAACAACCTCTACCTGCTCCTGGTGGTGCCGGTGACGATTTTCCTCGCGGCCATCATCGCCGCGATCATGAACAAGGCGGTGTTCGGACGCGGAGCGGCCCGGGCGATGTACTTCATGCCCTACGTGACCAACATCGTGGCCGTGGCGACGGTGTGGCGCGCGCTGTACCACCCCAGCAAAGGGCCGATCAACATGATGCTGCACAGCCTGGGCGTATCGATGGAGAACCTGCCCGGCTGGCTTTCCAGCTCCCAGTGGGCGCTGACCGCCATCGCCATCGTGCTGGTCTGGAAGGACATCGGCTATGACATCCTGATGTACTCCGGGGCGCTGCAGGGCATCAACCCGGAATTCTATGAGGCGGCGGACATCGACGGCGCCAACGGCTTGACCAAGTTCTTCCGCATCACGCTGCCGCTGCTGTCGCCGACCACGTTCATGCTGACCATTCTCGGCATCATCTCCAGCCTGCAGATGTGGTCCTTCGTGCAGGTCATCATGCCGCAGCAGATGGGCACCTCGACCATGACCCTGGCGCTGTACATCTACAACTCCGCCTTCAAAAACTACCGAACGGGCTACGCGGCGGCGCTGTCTTGGCTGCTGTGCCTGATCGTGCTGGTGTTCACGCTGGTGCGCTGGCGCACCCAGAAGAACTACACCGTGGAGTGAGAGGGGGCGGCGAAAGATGTCTGTGAAAGCGAAAAAAACGCGCAAGCCCAACGAGAGCATCGCGGTGAAGATCTTCCTCTCGATCCTCATCTGGGGCATGGGCCTTGCGATGATCGTGCCCTTCGTGTGGATGCTGTCCACCTCCTTCAAGGGTGTCAACGATGTGTTCTCCTTCCCGATCGAGTGGATTCCCCGGCGCCCCACGCTCAACGGCTACATCGCGCTGTTCAGCGGGCGCGTCTCCTTCGTCACCTACCTGTTCAACTCGGTCAAGGTGGTCGTCATCGCGCTGACCGGCACGCTGTTTTCCTGCACCATGGCGGGCTACGCCTATGCGAAGATCCCCTTCTTCGGGCGCAACAAGCTGTTCATGATCAAGCTGATGACCACGATGCTGCCAGGCATGGTGACGATGATCCCCACCTACATGATCTATTCAAGGCTGCACCTGGTGGACACCCACGCGGCGCTGTGGATCGGCAGCTTTTGCGGCGGCACCTTCGGCGTGTTTCTGATGCGGCAGGCCTTTATCACCATCCCGGATTCGCTGATCGAGGCGGCGCGCGTGGACGGTGCGGGGCACTTCCGCACCTTCTGGAGCGTCGCGCTGCCCAACGTCAAGACCTCCGTGGCGACGCTGCTGTTCATGTACTTCCTGTGGACCTGGAACGACTACGAGCGCCCGCTGCTCTACATCTGGACAGAGACCAAATACACCCTTCCGCTGG
>SVGK01000257.1 GCA_015056395.1 Clostridiales bacterium | reverse complement strand
GAAGCCAAGCGCATCTCGCTGTCCATCCGCGAGGTGCTGGAGGACGAGGCGCTGGATTCCGTCCCCGAGGATGACTACGCCATCGGCGACGAGGAACCCGTCGAGCCCGCCGAGCCGGTCGAGGAGATCTGATCGGATGATCTGATTTGAAAGCGGCACGCCTTTTAAGTGAAGGCGTGCCGTATTTTATTGCTCTTTTTCTCTTTCCCGGGTGCTCTTGTTCAGTGCTGTAACTATGACTTGGCCGTCAAAAACGAGTATATCGGGAATCAATTTGCAACCAGGCTTTTATCCGACGAAACCATAGAAATAATAGGATACAATGGTTTCGAAACAAATGTAGTTGTCCCGGAAACAATAAACGGTGTTGTTGTCACAAGTATTAGTTCACGTGCTTTTAGTGGTAATCGTGATATTATATCTGTTAACATACCGGACAGCGTTAAGAGTATTGCTTCCTGTACATTTCAGAGCTGCGACAATTTGGAGGAGGTTGTTTTACCGAATGGGCTTATAGAAATCCCCCAGCAGATGTTCCATGATTGCAAAAGCTTGACCTCTATTGATATTCCAGAAAGCGTTATTACCATTTCAGCCAATGCTTTTTTAAATTGCTCTCGGTTACCGAGTGTAGTAATTCCACAAGGTGTTACGGTAATAGAGAACAATGCCTTCCAGAATTGCTCTAGCCTTAATTCAGTTAGTATTCCAAGAAATGTAACAGTTATTGAACCATATACAATTATGGCGTCCAGGACCTACTGGTTCAAATCGACATGTTGGTATTATTGTCAATGTTGACTCTAAAGGAAAGTTTGATGTTGTAGATCAAACCTGTTGGAACACAAAAACCTCGCAAAAGGCCGGCACTACGCTAATGACAAAGAAACTTAACGGGGATAATTGTGATGGAGCGTATATGATTGGAACGTGTTACAGCAAGGGATGGGATTATGATTTTGCAATTGGTCGTGGTTATCAGGTGATTCGGTTCAAGTATTTCTCATGATTTCCTTGTGGCTTACAATACCCCATGCGCGCGACCTGACACACCCGTGTCAGGCCGCGTGGCTTTCTTGTCCGGACAGTATATCTGCACACGGCATGGAGTTCATGTTACGGCATCCCGCACCCCAGAGAAACTATCATCCGATCAGGAACGCGGACGCGATGTGCCGCGTCCCTACAGCATCTTCGCATCTTTTCTTGTTTCTTGATTTGTTTTACCACTAAATGTAAGGGCTGCCTCATAATGGTTTCGCTATACCATTTGAGACAGCCCCTCTTTTATCATCGTCCCTTACTTCTTCCTTCTGCCCGAATAGCTCACGACCGCGCGCTGTATCACGATGAACAAAAGCAGCAGCGCGCCCGTAGCGATCTTGCCCCACCAGGAGGACAGCGTGCCGTTGAAGTTGATGATGGCCGGTATGACCGACTTCAGCAGCACGCCGAACATCGTGCCGATCATATAGCCCACGCCGCCGGTCAGCAGCGTGCCGCCTATGACGGCGCTGGAGATGACCTCGAGCTCGCCGCCCTGCAGCGACATGTTCCAGCCGGACTTGACGATCAGCACATAGGCGATGCCCGCCAGCGCGGAGCAGAAGCCGTTTATGGCGTACACGGCGATCTTGGTCTTGCCCACGGGCAGGCCCATGAGCCTTGCCGAAGATTCGCTGCCGCCCACGGCGTAGACGTTGCGCCCGAAGCGCGTGTGCTGCAGGAGTATCGTGCCCAGCACGATCATCACCAGGAACAGTATGACCGTCAGGTTGATGCTCGTGACGGGCTTGATCTTCACCCATTCGCCGTCGACCCTGTGGTAGAGGTAGATCTTGAAGCCCGCCAGCGCGTCGATCAGCGGATGGTTGATGCTGATGGACTCGCGCGAGATCAGGCTGCACACGCCGCGCGCCAGGAAGTTGCCCGTCAGCGTGGTGATGAACGGCGGCACGTTCAGATAGTGTATGGCCGCGCCCATCAGCGCGCCCAGGCCCACGCCCACGAGCACGGAGAACAGCATGGTGACCACGGGGGATATGCCCATGCGCTCGTAGCCGTAGGCGATGATCATGCCTGTCAGAGAGGCGACCGACGCCACGGACAGGTCTATGCCGCCCGTGATCAGCACCATGGTCATGCCCACGGCGGAGATGCCGTAATAGGCGTTGTCCGCGAAGAAGTTGACGAACGTGCGCAGCGTCGTGAAGCCTATGCTGCCGTAGCGTATCGCGCCATAGGTATAGATGATCAGGAATATGATCACCGTGGCGTACACCATGATGTACTTGGGGTTCATGATGCGGTTCAGGAGGCTTTGCCTTTCGTTGAGCCTGTCGTTCACTTTGCCACGCCTCCTTTCACCATCGACTTGGCCTGGCTGCGGAAGGCCGCGCGCTTGGCCATCCAGACGCGCACGGGTTCGGACTGCAGAACGATGACCACCGCGATGATCATTGCCTTGAAGGCCATCGTCGCCTCGGCCGCGATGCCGAAGTAATACACGAACGTCACGATCGTGCGTATGATGATGGAGCCTATGATCGTGCCAGTCAGCGAGAACTTGCCGCCCGTCATGCTCGTGCCGCCTATGACGACGGACAGTATCGCGTCGGTCTCATAGTTGAGGCCCGCGTTGTTCGAGTCGTTCGACATGATGCGGCTGGAGTAGATCAGGCCGGATATGCCGGACAGGAAGCCCGTGATCGCGAACACGATCAGTATGACCATCCTTGCGTTGATGCCGGACAGGCGGGACGCGCTGGGGTTGATGCCCACGGACTCGACGAACGTGCCGAAGGCCGTCTTGCGCACGAACAGCATGACCAGCGCCACCACCGCGACCATGATGACTATGGGCGTCGGCAGGAACAGGCAGCTGCCCTGGCCGATCCAGCGGAAGGGGCTGTACAGCGTGGTGAACTGCTTGCCGTTGGTGATGATCTGCGCGATGCCGCGGCCCGACACCATCAGTATCAGCGTCGCGATGATGGGCTGCAGCTGAAGCCGCCCGACCAGCACGCCGTTGAACGCGCCCATGAGCAGGCACACCAGCAGCGGGAGCATGATCGCCAGCACGAACGGATAGACGCTGTAGTCGCCCGGGGTGATGAACCTGGGGTCGGTCGGATCCCAGCGCATCAGCTTGAGCGCCAGCGCGCCGGACACGGCGACCAGCGCGCCCACCGACAGGTCCGTGCCGCCCAGCGCGATGACCATCGTCATGCCCATGCCTATGATCGTGATCTCGGCGGAGCGGTTGATGATGTCGATCAAGCTGCCGTACAGCATGCCCGTGGAGGGCTGGTAGCTGATGGAGAAGAAGTCCGGGCGCACGATCAGGCACACGATCAGTATCAGTATCTCCGCGATGACCGCCCACGTGATCTTGGAGCGCATGATCGCCGAGAAGTCCAGATTCTTTCCCTTCAGCACCATCACTATGGCCGCCAGGCACAGCAGCGCGCCCGCGCCCAGGAACCAGCCCTGCAGTCTGTAGGCTCTGCGCAGGCTGTTCACGCTGCCGAAGCTCTTGAACACGGTGTCGTAGGGGTCCGTCGTGGCCACGGCGGCCGCCTCTTCGGCTGCGGGCGCTTCCACGGCCTCCTCGGCTGCGGGCGCTTCCGCAGGTTCCGCCGCCGCAGGATCTGCGGGCGCGGCTTCGGCGGTCTTGGCGCCGGTGCGCGCCGACGCCATTATCGCGGCGTCGAAGTCCGCCTTCACGGCGGCCTCGTCATGGTCGTTGATCAGCACCTGTTCGATGCTGGCGTCTGAAAAGCTGACCTTGTAGTTTGCGTAAATGGCATCCTTGACATGACACACATTGGCAAAGCACACCAGGCCCACCGCGAGCAGCACGATGCCGCAGAGCAGCGGGATCAGGAAGGGCTTTTTCTTCACTGCGCGTCACCTCCCTCTGCGATGATCTGCAGTATGCGGCTCTGCGTGTCGCCGTCGAACGGACCTTCAAGCTCGCCGGCCTTTTTGCCGTCGCGCATGATGACGATGCGGTTGGAGCAGCGCACGACCTCCTCGAGCTCGGAGGAGATGAATATGACGGACACGCCGTCCTCGCACATGCCGATCATCAGGCGCTGTATCTCCGCCTTGGCGCCGACGTCGATGCCGCGCGTGGGCTCGTCCAGTATCAGCAGGTCCGGCTCCGTGGCCATCCAGCGCGCCAGTATGACCTTCTGCT
>SVGK01000256.1 GCA_015056395.1 Clostridiales bacterium | reverse complement strand
GTTCATATTCGGCCTCCTGGGCGCGCCGGCGATGGGCGTGCAGGGCGCGGCGCTGGCCACGCTGATCGCGCGCGCCATCGAGCTTTTGCTGTCGGTGGCGATCTCGGCGCGGGACGGCTTCATACAGCCCAGGCTTTCGGGACTGGTGCGCTTCCACAAGCTGCTCGAGATGGACTTCCTCAAGTGCAGCCTGCCGCTGCTGGGCGGCGCGCTGTTCTGGGGCGTGGGCTTCGCCTCGTACACGGCCATCATAGGCCATCTGGGCGCGGACGCCACCGCCGCGAACAGCATCTGCGCCGTCGTGCGCGACCTGATCTGCTGCTTTTGCAACGGCGTCGGCGCCGCGGCGGGCATCATCGTGGGAAACGAGCTGGGCGCGGGCGATCTGGAGCGCGGCAAGCGCTACGGCATAAAGCTTGCGAAGATCGGCTTCGCGATAGGCTTCGCGTCGACGTTCCTGGTGCTTCTGGTCACGCCGCTGACGGTCAGGCACATCGTGCTGACGGACCAGGCGCGCACCTATCTGAACGGCATGATGCTGGTCATGGCGGTGTATATGATCGGCCGCTCCTGCAACACGGTGATGATCAACGGCGTGTTCGCCGCGGGCGGCGATACGCTGTTCGACATGTACTCGCTGGCCGTGTCCATGTGGGGCATCGCCATACCGCTTGCGCTGCTGGGCGCGTTCGTGTTCCACTGGCCCGTGGTGCTGGTGTACGCGTGCACTTGCCTGGACGAGGTCGGCAAGATCCCCTGGGTGCTCATACACTTCAGAAAGTATAAGTGGGTCAAGGACCTGACGAGGGACATGAGCGAAGCGCGGTGACGCGACAGAGAAAGGGTAAGCACAAGGTCCCTCGGCCGGCCGCCATCAAAGACGGACCTCCTGCCTGAAAGACATCGCGGCGACGCGTGCTCCGGTTTAGAAGACAGGGGAACGCTGTCGATGTAAGGTGCACCTGCATATCATATGGCTCGTAGCGGCGGCTATCAGCCGCCATCTCCCCTGACTGTGATCATCTCTGATTTGTCATGCCGTTGTTCAGAGTTGACAGCGTTGGCAGACAGGGGGAGGACCGTCATGGACACCTGCTGCGCCGCGTTCGCGCGGGGCAGGCTGTGGGGTGCGTGACCGGCGAGGACGATTAGAGAAAGGGGCGGCGCAGCCCGCGGGATCACACGATGATCCGCGGCTGCGCCGCCCCTGTTATGCAAATCGGGCCTCAGCCCTCCGCGCTCATCTCGACGGCGATGTCGCCCAATGCGGCGATGCCGTCGAGCTTGTTGGCCGGCACGACGACGTCGTAAGAGTTGTATTTGCCCACGATACGCGCCTTCAGCTCGCCGTTCGCGGCGCAGTCCTTGAGCAGCTGCAGGGCTTCGGCGGTCAGCTTGACCGTGCCGTTTTCGACGCTCTTGCTGTCGGAGACGCCGCTCGTCACGCCGGTGACCTTGATGGTCACGCGGCTATCGCCGGATTTCAGGAGCAGGCTCTGCATGATCGGGCGGCGCACGGAGGTGTTGGCGATCTCGACCACGGGCGTGACCGTGACGCCCTCGTCGCCCTCGGCCACGGCAAAGCCGAAGTCGAGCGTGAACGTATAGCTGTCCAGGTCCGCGGTGCCGGTGCCGCTTGCGATGCTCACGGAGGAGCCGTTGCCTATGAAGCCGGTGCCGGCGATGTCGTCATACTGGAAGGACAGGCCCTTGCCCTGCATGGGCTCCAGGTTCGCGTCCGTGCGGTCCGCGATGGCGGCGAACTGCACCGACGGGTCCACGTCGAATGCGATCACGTTCTCGGCACCCACCAGCGAGAACAGCAGCCTCTGCGTGATGGCGTCCGCGATGCCGGTGGCCTCCAGTCCGCGGTCCTCCTGGAACGCGGAGACGGCGGTGGCCGTGCGGCTGCCGTAGCTGCCGTCCACGGAGCTGGACAGGTAGCCCAGCAGCGTCAGCGCGCGCTGTACGGATTCGACGGAGCCGGACGGGCTGCCGCCGCGTATGTCCGCGATGCCGGAAAGCTCCGTCAGGTTCGCGGTCGAAAGGCGCGAGGACATGCCGGAGAGCTGCTCGGGCGCGATGTAGAACAGCGTGTTGTCGGCGTAGCCCAGCACCTGCCCGTCGTCCGAAAGGCCCAGCAGCACGAGCTTCTGCGCCGTCACGGAGAGCGTCGCGCCGGTGGCATAGTCCGTCGCCGTGAACGTGGGCGGCGTGCCTTCGAAGCGGTAGGTCTCTGCCAGGGCGCCGCCGGCCAGCGCGCAGACGGTCAGTATCGCGGTCAGTATCATTGCGGTCAGCTTTTTCATGGTTCTTCCTCCCATATCGTCGTATTCCCCTGTGATGTGTGTTCTGCTCATCGTCACTTGACCACGCGGCCGGACGCCGAATAGCGCGTGCGCGTGCGCTTCCCGTTTTCGTCATAGGTGTATTCCACGGTCGCGTACGTGCGCTTTCCGCCGCTCAGCTCGCCCCTTGCGTTGTAGGTGCTCTCGCGGATCACGCGGTCCTTGCTGTCGTACTCTGTCTCCTTCACGGCAAAGCCGTTCTTGTTGTTGGCAAGCTCGTAGTCCGCGTTCAGCGTCTCTTCCCTGACGACGTTGCCGCGCGCGTCGTAGGTCTTGCGGACGCGGCAGTGCGGCATGGACTTCACATAGCCCTTCGGCTCGCCGTACCTGTCGACGTAGGTCTCCGTGACGGTGAGGCCGTCCTCGGAGTATTCCGTCAGTATCGCGGCATAGCCTTTTTTGAACGTGTAGGGCGCGCCGTTCACGTCGAAATAGGACTCGGAGGTCACGCGGTTTTTGTCGTCGTAGGTGTATTCCACGGAGGCGTACTTGTTGACCTTGTGCGCCACGGGCTCCCAGTCGGCGTCGTAGTAGCTCTCCTTGAGCTTCTTGCCTGTCTCGGACCATGTGTCCAGTATGATGGCCACGTTGGAATCCTTGAGCGCGACGGGCCTGCCGTCCGTGTCCTCATAGATGGTCGTGACCGCCTTGCCCAGGTCGTCGTATTCCTTGTAGAGCGCGGCGTAGCCGTCGGTACTGGCCACGGGCTGGCCGAAGCTGTCGTAAAACGCCCTGCGCACCACGCGCCCGGCGTCGTCGCGCTCCGTCAGCAGCGAGGCGTAGCCCTTTTTCTGTGTGGCGGGCTGTCCCTCGGCGTCGAAGTAGCGGGTATAGAGCACGTTCCCGTTCTCGTCGTACTCATAGGTGATCATCGCGTAGGCCTTGACCTGCGTGAGGCCGCCCTCCGCGCCCAGATAGCTCATGCGTATGACGTTGCCGTCCGCGTCGTAGTCTATGAGCCTTCCCACGGAGCCGCCGATCACGACGGGCGCTCCATCGGCGTCGTACCAGTACTCGGCGGTCACGCGCCCTGAGGCGTCGTACTCGTTGACGAGCGTCGCGTAGGCGCTTGTCGTGACTACGGGCGCGCCGTGTATGTCGTACGTGGTGACGGAGGTCACGTTCCCGGCGGCGTCGTATGTGCGCGCGACGGCGGCGGCGCCGTCCTCGAGTTCGACGGGCATGTCGTTTGCGCCGAAGTAGCGCTCGGCCAGCACGTTGCCCTCGTCGTCATAGCTGTACGTGACGGATGCGTATCCGCCCACGAGCATGGGCTGGCCCTCCGCGTCGTAGGTCGTGCGGCTGAGCACATTGCCCTTCGCGTCGTAGGTGGATACCTGCGAGGCGCACTTTTTCTTCTTGTTGACGATGGCCAGGCCGTCCTGGTCGAACCAGCTCTCGCGCAGTATGTTGCCCTTGGCGTCCAGCTCGCGCGTGAGCGAGGCGCAGCCGCGGCTCGTCACCATGACGGGGTCGCCGTCGGGGTCGAGCGTCTGTTCGAACACGGGCGTCTCGAAGCCGTCGTACTGCATCTCAAGCATGCTTATGCCGGACTTGTCCGGCGCGACGGCGCCGTCCGTGTCCGTGTAGGTCTCCTTCGTGAGCCAGCCGTCTTCGTCGAACTCACGGTCCACGCCGGCGACCTTCGCGGCGTTGACGGTGGGCGCGCCCTCCGCGTCGAAGTACCTTTCGGAGACGATCCTGTCCCGGTCGTCATAGGCGTACGTCGCCGTGACCCACTTGTCCGTGCCCTTCTTCGGTTCAAAGTCCGCGTCGAGCAGCGTGCGGCGGATCACGTGGCCGGCGTCGTCATAGCTGACACGCTGCGCCTGCGCGCCCCATACGGGGTGCTTCA
>SVGK01000255.1 GCA_015056395.1 Clostridiales bacterium | reverse complement strand
AAGTTCCAGCAACTTCGGTATGGCCGTTATCTCATTGCTTTTCTCATCCACTGCGACTTGTCCCAGAACGATCTCCAGATCGCTCAGGTATGCTGTCTCTATATGTGTGCAATAAACGATTGCCCTGTAAACGATACCATTGCCATAAATGCGATTTTGTGGTATCATCGTTATCAGACAGTATGGAGCGCCCGGCTGCGTGCCATTCCGCCGTATCCACATACCAAAGCGACCAGTGAGGAGGCTGTCCATGAAGGCCAGGTCATACTTGTTCAGATCCATGATGCTTTCTTTGATACTATCCATGATGGTGCCGTGCCTGACGCTCTCGGGCATCGTGCAGGCCGTGCCTGCGGCACGCGCCGAAGCCTCGTCGATGGTCTCTGGGGATTTCGGCCTGCGCCTGAACGGCCTCATGACCACGGCCAGGCCTATACATGTCGTCGCCGACGGCCCTGCGGATGCCAAGTACTATGACTTCTATCTCCGCACCGCCGCCGGGAGCTGGGAATGCCGCGGGAATTTCACCTACCCCGCCGATTTCTGGATCTATCCGGCGCGCTACAACATGCCCTCCGCATATACGAGCCCGATGCTGCTCGAGGTCTATGCGTTCAGCGATTCGGGCGTCAAACTCGGCACCGCGTACGCGGAATTCCTTCTGTATCCGGAATCGCAGGTGCTGGTGATGCCCGAGGACCTGGTCCGCATAGAGGCGCAGGCCTTCGCCGGGACCACGGCCGAGCGCGTGGATATGCAGTATGAGGTGACGACGATCGGCGCGCGCGCCTTTGCGAACTGCACCGACTTGACCTCGATACGCCTCTCTTCGGCGTTGAAGAGCATCGACGACACGGCGTTCTCCGGCTGCCGCAGCGACCTGCTGATCGAGGCCGCGCCGGCAAGCCTCGGCGCGCAGTTCGCCGAAGAAAATGGCTATCCGTTTTTGCCGATCTATGAGCCGGGCGACTGACGCCCGAGGGAGGGAGGCGCAGTGATCCATCACACAGCACCTTTTTTTCCGGGAAGTGATATCGATGAGGCATCCGTTCGATCGCATGAATGAAGAGGAGAGGCTTGCGGCCTTCAGCGTGATGGTGCAGATTCCGCGCACGTCATACTCGCCCGTTGGGAACGTGAGGGCCGGCTGATCGGCGTCGTCACGCAGAACATCGACGGCCTGCATCAAAAGGCGGGCAGCGTCAACGTGCAGGAGATACACGGCACCACATGGCGCAACCACTGCACACGGTGTGACGCCGCCTACGGCGTCGACTTCATATTCGACAGCATCGGCAGGGTGCTCACGGAAGCGGATCGGCGGCTTTAGCGCGCGTGGCGCATATGGGAGAAGAGATATGGTCTATCTGGGCATCGCCATAATGGCCTGTAACGTATGGGCCTACATACGCTTCGCGCGCCGCATGCGCAGGCACGGCGACTGGAAGAGCGAGGGACGGATATTCAATGTCCCGATACTTCTTCTGGTGCTGTTCCTGGCGGGCTATGTCGCCGTCGCGCTGTCTGGCCGGGCCGACCTGATCGTGTCGTCGATACTTCTAGGCGGCAGCATATTCGTCGCCGTGATGCTGCTTTTGATGGCGCGCATCGCCCGGCGCATACAGGAGAACGAGAGGCTGCGCGCCGAGGTAACGGCGGCGGAGGGAGCCAGCAGGGCGAAGACCAGGTTCCTTTCGAACATGTCCCACGACATCCGCACGCCGTTGAACGCGATCATAGGATATGCCGAGCTTGCGAAAAGCGCGCCGCCCGAACAGCAGGCCGAATACATCGAAAAGATCGGCAGCGCAGGGTGTCGCATGCTCAGCCTTGTGAACGAGGTGCTGGAGATGAGCCGCATCGAAAGCGGCAGGCTCGAGCTGGAACCGTGCAATGCCGATCTGGAAGAGATACTCATGCAGGCGCACGATCTGATGGAAACGCAGATGGAGGAAAAGGGCATAGACTTCTCTGTCAGCTGCGACATCATGGACAGATGGGTGATGTGCGACGCGCACAGGCTGAGCCGCGTGCTCATGAACATGTTGAGCAACGCCTGCAAATTCACGGAACGGGGCGGCCACGTGTCGATGTCGCTCAGGCAGACGGACGCGCGGAACGCGCGGGCGAACTATGAGTTCCGCGTAAAGGACGACGGCATCGGCATGAGCCCGGGATTCGCGGCGCACGTGTTCACGCCGTTCGAGCGGGAACGCACCTCCACCGTGAGCAGGACACAGGGCACGGGGCTGGGCATGGCCATCAGCAAGTCGATCATCGACCTGATGGGCGGCACGATCTCCGTGACCTCCGCGCCGGGCGAAGGCACCGAATTCATCATAACAGTCTCCTTCCCTACGGCCTGTGCGCCGGCAGTCAACGCATCACCGACCGGGACATCCGAATGCACGGCGAACGCCCGGCTGCTGCTGGTCGAAGACAACGAGATCAACAGGGAGATCGCCGTCATGCTGCTCTCGCAGGCAGGCTACGCCGTCGAGACGGCCGAAGACGGGAAGAAGGCCGTGGAGATGGTCTCGTCCTGCGCGCCCGGCCATTTCGACTGCATACTCATGGACATACAGATGCCCGTCATGGACGGCTATGCCGCCACGCGCGCGATACGCGCGCTGGAGGACAGCAGGCTATCGTCGATCCCGATCATCGCCATGACGGCCAATGCCTTCACGACGGACAGGCAGCAGGCCGCGGACGCGGGCATGCAGGGGCACATTTCAAAGCCCATCGACACGCAGGCCATGCTGGAGACGATACGGACCGTACTCGAAGACAGCCGCGCGTACGCGCCCGTCGAGAGAAAAGAGGAAATGCCATGAACGACACATCGACCGTAACACGCGCAGGGGCTCTGCCCGTATTCATATGCATGCTATCGCTCACGGCATTGCTGTGTCTCGGCACAGCCTTCTGCCGGGCCGAAACGCTCGTGCTTCCGAAGCAGATCGTCTCGATCGAAAACGAGGCCTTCATGGGCGACGCTTCCATCACCGAGCTCGTCGTCCAGGAGGGCGCGACGGACATCGGCGCACGGGCGTTCGCCGATACAGGGCTCAACACGATAACGCTCCCTTCCACGCTGACCTACATCGCCGACGACGCCTTCGACGGCTGTGACATCGTCGCAGCCCGCGCGCCTTATGGAAGCGTCGCTTTCGAATACTGCTTTGCAAAGGGCTGGCCCCTGACGGGACCGTGGACATCCGCGATGAGTGTGACGACCTACAACGGCGTGGCCTTCAAGGTCGTCAACACCGCCGTCGATCCCGTGGCCTTCTCCGGGCTCACGTATCAGAAATGCTGCCAGGCGCCGAATACGGAGGGCATAAACCGCTACGGCGGCCGTTGCCTTCACTTCTCGTACTACTATGTGCACTGCATGGTGGATGGCGTGACTGCGCTGAGTCTGTCCGACGGCAACCGAGGCGTGAACGGCACGCCTCACTATTCGACCGAGAAATACTCCGATCCGCAGAAGATGATGGCGCGCCTGTACGATCTGCTCAACACGGGCGTGCCGCAGATACTGATGGTCGAGGCGATCACACACGCGGGCAGCCGCCACTTCCTCGCGGTCGTGGGTTACCGCGCCGACGTCGAAAGCCGTGAGGATCTCAGGCCTGAGGACCTGCTGGTCATCGACACATTCGACGGCAAGCTGGAATCCATGGATCCGGCTATCGAGCCCGTCGACACGCGCCACCTGTTCAAGCAGGACGGAAGGTACAGGATCGAGGCGGCGTCGGTGAAAAGATGAGCGGGGGCGACGCCGCGACGGGGCTGTCTCAGCATGAGACAGCCCCCGTCGCATTCGTCGATGCGCGTCAGATACGCGCGAGGATCTCCTGCGTCATCTCGCTGCACCTGAGTGCCTTCGCGCCGCTCGTGCCCACGATGTCCGCCGTGCGCAGCCCCGCGGCCAGCACGTCGTCCACGGCCTTCTCGATGGCGTCCGCCTCGTCGGCCAGGTCGAACGCATAGCGCAGCATCATCGCCGCGGAGAGTATCGTGGCGATCGGGTTCGCCTTGTCCTGCCCGGCGATGTCAGGCGCGGAGCCGTGTATCGGCTCGTACAGGCCGCACCTGCCCGCACCCAGCCAGATCACGGGCTCCATAGGCCTGTTGCCGAGTGCCTCGCTGGGTGCGGGCAGGTGCGGCCTGTACGAGCCAGCGAGGCACTCGGCAACA
>SVGK01000254.1 GCA_015056395.1 Clostridiales bacterium | reverse complement strand
CCCGCCACGCGAGTTTCGAGGCAACCCGCGTCACCTTCCGGGACGGGGAAGCGGTCCAGACCGAAACCAACTACAGGGACGCCGATACCTATTTCTGGGATTACGGCGACGGTCAAGCCACGCTGTATCTCGACGACCTGTGTGTAGCGCGCAAGACAGCGGATCAGGGCTTCATGTATGTCGAAACCATCTGCGATACCGAGGAAGCCGTCCGAGACCTGCTGGGGTACGCCTTGGACAGCGCGGTCGTCTTCCTGCCCGAGGAAGAGACGTTGCTGGAGACCGTCGATGCGGACGATGGCCAATTCGTGGCCGTTACCCAGCTCAACGACCCCGACTGTGTTGCGCAGCAGCTGACTGAAACCGCATACGCAAGCGGCTATGAATACGCCGAGGGCATGATCATGCGCTTCCAATACACCTTTGACATACAGACCACTGATCTTTTGGAGTTTGAAACGACCCTGATCGACACCGAGGGCGAGGCGCATCTACTGCAGCGCAACAGCGTTGCCTATGACGTTCAGGACTATGATCCATTCGCGGAGGGCGAGCCGTTCGCAGAGTACGAAGCAGCCGCGAAAGACCCGGAGCAGAGCCGCACCATTACCGTCGTGTTCGACCCCGACACCGAGAACGAGCGCGGCGTCGGATACGTCCTGCCTCAGAACGCCGGTTTCAGCATATTTCTGAACGGTGAATACGTCAAACAACCCTATATCGACCGTGAGTGCACCCAGCCCTTCGAGGGCAGCGACGGCGTGTCTGATTTGATGCTCTACGTCAAGTAACAAGGAGATTTCCCCATGAAACACGCGAAGAAACTTGTCGCTCTGTTGCTGGTCATGCTACTGGCGCTGAGCTGCCTGGCGGGGGCCTGCGCGGAATCGGAAGAAGCCTCTGGCGCGCTCGCGCTGCAGCCCGGGGACGCGCTGCACGGCTTCACGGTCACGGAGGTCTATCCGAGCCGCACGCTGAGCTCCACGATCTACACCTTCACCCACGCCGTCAGCGGCGCGACGCTGGTGTACGTCGAAAACGACGACCCGGAGATGGCCTTCTCAATCGGCTACCACACGCCCTATGTGGATGAGACGGACACGAACCACGTGTTCGAGCACGCCATCCTCTCCGGTTCTGAAAAGTACCCGTCGAAGAACCTGTACGTCGACCTGGCCGGTCGGGCCTACAAGACCTACGTCAACGCCCACACCGCGACGACGGTCACTTGGTATCCCGTCGCAAGCCTCTCCGAGGAGCAGCTCTACAAGATGGCGGACGCCTACCTGAGCTGCATGGTCGCGCCCGCGATCCTGGGGGACGAAAACATCTTCAAGCGCGAGGCCGTGCGCTTCGAGCTGGACGACCCCGACGGCGACATCGCCATCAACGGCACGGTGTTCGCCGAGGACACCGGCTTTTTGACCGATCCTGGCGATGCCTGCAACAACAACCTGCTGGACGCGCTCTACCCCGGCGAGACGACCTCGAACGTGATCGGCCAGGCCATGTGGCACTATGACGACCTGACCTACGAGAACACCGTGGCGACCTACGAGCGCTGCTATCACTTCGACAACAGCCTGATCTTCCTATACGGCGATTTGGATCTGGAACGCTTCCTGGGCTTCCTGGACGAGGACTACCTGTCCAAGTATCCCGCCCAGGGCACAGACCTCTCCGCCTGGGCGGACGGCCCCGCGGCCCCGGGCTTTGTGGACGTACAGCTGCCCATCCCCGCCTACGAGGGCGACACGGTGGAGGGCAATTCCGTCATCTACTACGCCATAGACCTGGACGGCGCGACGGACGTGCAGCTGGAGCAGTACAGCATCTTCGCTTCCCTGCTGAACCAGCTGGGCTCGCCGCTGTACAACCTGCGCATGGAGCGCGGCATCGAGAACAGCGTGTCCGCCGGCGTAAAAGCGGATTCCGCCAAGCCCGTCTTCCTCTTCTCGATGAGCTACGCCGACCCCAGCCAGAAGGACGATTTGAAAGCCTTGGCGGAGGACGCGCTCGCACAGGTGGCCTCCGAGGGCTTCGACCCGGCCATGCTGGAGCTGGTGATGAAGAGCGAGGAGCGCAGCGCGAAGATGACGCGCAACGCCACCGGCGTCGGCGTCAGCATCGTGGGCGGTTTTCTGGGTCAGTGGGCGCATTCCGGCGACCCCAACTGCTACCGCGTCTATGAGCAGGCGATGGACGCGCTCTATGCCGACGGCCAGCAGCTGACGGTCCGGCAGATGGCGCTGAACATGCTCACCCCGCGTCGCAGCGCGCTGGTCACCAACGTGCCCACGCCCGGCATGGCCGAAGCACACGACCAGGCACTGGCGGACTACCTGGTTGAAATGAAGGCGAACATGACCGACGAGGAGATTACCGCGATGGTCGATGAGACCGCGGCCTTCAACGAATGGAACGCCGAGGAGCAGCCCAACAACGATTTCCTGATCTCCCCCGCGAATCTGCCCGACCCCGCCGCCGCGCTCGACTGGACGAAGGGCGACGTGGACGGTGTGACCGTCTATCGGGGCGAGACCGAGCTCTCGGGCGTGGGCATGTACTCCGTTTACTTCGACCTCAGCGGCATGAGCCGCGAGGAGATGGAGTACCTGATGCTGACCAGCAACTACCGGATGCAGATGGACACCACAAAGCACGGCGCGGAGGAGTTTTACCGGCTCTACGGCGAATACGTCTCCGGCGGGGGCAGCGGCCTGCTTTATCCCAACGAAGCGGCGGGCGAGTATCACCGCCCGATGCTGTGCATCACCTGGACGAGCCTCATCGAGGACTTCGACACCAGCCTCGACCTGATCCTGGAGCTGTACACCCAGACCGATTTCAGCGACCTGGATATGCTGACCTACCTGACGGCCATGAGCGCCGACTACTGGGATATGTCCCGGCAGGACGCGAACAGCACCGCCTGGTACTATGCCCACAGCGGCGCGGGCCTGTTCGCCGACCAATACCGATTTGAGATGGACGTCGACGGCCAGGACTGCTATTATCTGATGGCGGACGCCGTCCGACGCCTGGAAAGCGAGGAGGGCTTCGCCCAGGAATGGGCCGCGCGGCTGAATAACGCCGTCAGCAAGGCGTTTACCCGCGACAACCTGATCTTCATGTGCGTGGCCGACGGCGAGGCGAACGACGCCATCGTCGCCAGCGCCGTCGAGCGGCTGAACGCCCTGCCCGAAAAAGCAGGCGCGGACGCCGAATACACGCTGCCCGACATGCCCAAGAGCCTGGCGATCTGCGTGGAGAGCACGATCAACGAGGGCTACCAGATCGCGGATTTCATGAACGACGCGGACTTCGAGGGCCGCTACCTGCCCTTCTGGTACGCGCTGAGCGACCTGTACACCACGCCAACGTTCCGCTTCAAGCTGGGCGTCTACACGGCTGGCAATTACTACGAGTGGGCCGCGGGCTGCCTGGCGACGATGCTCGCCTCCGACCCCAACGTGCGCGCCTCTGTGGAGGCGCTGGCTCAAATGCCCCAGGCGCTCTACGACATGGAGCTGACCGAGGAGAGCCTGGACGGCTACATCCTCAGCGCCTACAGCGCCGCAACCGCCCCGCAGGGCATGCTGGACGAGGTCATGGGCGCCATGAAGATGGACGTCTACGGTGCGGACGCCGAGCGCATCCTGGAAATCAAGCGTGGGATCAGGAACGCGACGCTGTCGGACCAGGCCGAGGCTGCCGAGCACATCTCCGCGCTGCTCGAAGACGCCACCTACTGCGTGGTGGGCAACGAGGGCCTGATCCGCGCCGATGCTGACTGCTTCGACGAGGTCGTCTCCTGGCGAAGCGGCACGGAAGAGGGTGTCGAGGAATGAGGTTTTAATTGAATTGTAGCCCTCTACCTCCCCTGCGGGAGGACTGTCAGATGAGGCCGCAGATCAAGCGAGGCGTCTAAGCTGACTGAGAGGGCACCGCCCACAAAAAACTCGACAAAACAGGAATAAACCATCGACAGTATAACGCGGCGCGAACGCGCGCCGATAAGAAGGAGGATAACCCTATGATGAAACAACTGACCGCACTGCTGCTCTGCGCGCTGCTGGCGCTGGCCCCGGCCCTGGCCGAGGGCGGCGCGATACTGGACGGGCGCTGGTTGAATGCCGACATCCAGGGGAACGTGACCGAGGACACCCCCGCCGAGCTCAAGGACGACTTCGGGCTGTTCGTCAAC
>SVGK01000253.1 GCA_015056395.1 Clostridiales bacterium | reverse complement strand
GCCAGGTAGCCCAGCGCAGCCAGCGACTTGATCTGCTCGGTCATGCCCTCGAAGTGGTCGTTGAACCACCACGCGGAGCCGTGCTGAATGCGGCCCACCGCCGTATCGTTCTGGAAGCAGCCCAGTATCGAATCGATGGCGGCGTTGTCGTTCGTGTTCAGGCTGTAGAGTATGGTCTTGGGCAGGCTGCCCTTTTCCTCGAGATGGCCCAGGAACGCGGCGGTCTCGGCGGACGGCGCGAAGTTGTCCACGCAGTCGTAGCCCGTGTCGGGGCCCAGCTTTGCGAACATCGGGCCGTTGTTGTCGCGGCGGCAGCCGTAGTGCAGCTGCATGACCCAGCCCAGGCGCACATACTCGCCCGCCACGAACGTCATGAACGCGAACTTGAACTTGTTCTCGTCCGCCTTCGAGGGGATCGCGCCTTCCAGGCGCGCCTTGAACAACGCCTCGACATCCTCCTCGGAAGCCGGCGCGTACATCACATAGTTCAGCGCGTGGTCGCTCAGGCGGCAGTTGTGCGCGTGGAAGTACTCCATGCGCTTTTTGAGCGCCAGCTTGAGCGCCGCGAAGCTGTCGATCGTGACGCCGGAGACCTCTTCCAGCTGCTTCAGATAGTCCAGATACGTGGGCTTTTCAAGGTTCATCGCCTTGTCCGGGCGCCACGCGGGCAGCACGGCGGTCTTGAAGCTTGCGTCCGCCGCCAGCTTCTCGTGCCACTCAAGGCTGTCCACGGGATCGTCCGTGGTGCAGATGGTCTCGACGTTGGACATGTTTATCAGGCCGCGCACGCTGTAGCCCTCGCTCTGGAGCTTTGCGTTCGCCAGCGCCCAGACCTCCTCGGCGGTGTCCTTGTTGAGTATGCCCTCATAGCCGAAGAAGCGGCGCAGCTCCAGATGGCTCCAGTGGTACAGGGGGTTGCCTATGGCCTTGCCCAGCACCTCGGCCCACTTGAGGAACTTCGCGTGATCGTCCGCGGATCCGGTGATGTACTCCTCCGACACGCCGGCCGAGCGCATCAGGCGCCACTTGTAGTGGTCGCCGCCCAGCCATACCTGCGTGATGTTGTCGTAGCGGCGGTCCTCCCAGATCTCGCGCGGGTTGATGTGGCAGTGATAGTCGATGATGGGGCACGCCTCGGCCGCCTCGTGGTACAGCCTGCGCGCCGTCTCCGTGTTCAAAAGAAAGTCCTTATCCAAAAACATGGCCGTGTTTCCTCCCATTCGTATCAGCGCTTCACGCGGGCGCTGCCGTTCTTCATGATGGACTCGACCTCCTCGACCGACGCCATGGACGTGTCGCCGGGCGTGGTCATGGCCAGCGCGCCGTGCGCCGCGCCGTAGTTGACGGCCGCCTCCGGGTCGCCTGTAGTCATCAGGCCGTAGATCAGGCCGGATGCGAATGAATCGCCGCCGCCGACGCGGTCCAGTATCTCCAGGCCGTCGTAGGCCTTGGACATGTGCACCCTGCCGTCCGCCCAGCAGATCGCCTTCCAGTCGTTGACGGTGGCGGTCCTGACCGTGCGCAGCGTCGTGGCGATGGCCTTGAAGTTCGGGTAGAGGCGCGCGGCCTCCGCGACCATCTTGTAGTAGCCGTCCAGGTTGAGCTCCTTCAGATTGGCGTCGTTGCCCTCGACGTTCAGGCCCAGGCAGGCGGTGAAGTCCTCCTCGTTGCCGATCATCACGTCGACGTATTTGGCGACCTCGCGGTTCACCTCGCGCGCCTTGTCCAGGCCGCCTATGGCCGACCACATGGACGGACGATAGTTCAGGTCGTAGGAGATGATCGTGCCGTGCTTCTTCGCCACGCGGCAGGCCTCGATGATGGTCTCGCAGCTCTGCTCGGAAAGCGCGGCATAGATGCCGCCGGTGTGCAGCCACCTGACGCCCAGCTCGCCGAACACGTGCTCAAAGTCGAAGTCCTCGGGCTTCGCCTGCGATATGGCCGTGTTGGCGCGGTCGGAGCAGCCCACGGCGCCGCGTATGCCGAAGCCGCGCTCGGTGAAGTTCAGGCCGTTGCGGCATATGCGCCCTATGCCGTCCGTCTTCTTCCAGTAGATCAGGCTCGTGTCCACGCCGCCCTGTTCGATCAGGTCCTTGAGCAGACGGCCGACCTCGTTGTCGGCAAAGGCGGTGAGCACGCCCGTGTTCATGCCGAAGCACTTGTGCAGGCCGCGCACGACGTTGTATTCGCCGCCGCCTTCCCAGGCCCTGAACTCGCGCGCGGTGCGTATGCGCCCCTCGCCGGGGTCAAGGCGCAGCATGATCTCGCCTAAGGATACCGCGTCGTATTTGCATGAGGATGCGGGTTTGAGATTCAGATCAAGCATTGGTTTCATCCTTTCGAATCGATTCGTTTTGTGTGGTGATGGATGGACGTTCAAAAACGATATCCGGGCGCCGGTCGAGAGGCGACGACCGGGCGGACGCCATGAATGGCGTCCCTACGGGAACGTGATACGCTATACCGTCGCCCTACCTTCCTCTTTGGGGAAGGTGGCCGCCGTAGGGGTCCTTCGTCGAACGGGTACGAGCGAACATGCCGCGAGGCTGCGGACGCCCCATGGGGGATAGTGTAATGACATCCTATACAATTAGTGCAGAAACATGGTTTCTATTTCGGCTTTGGATCGGAAGTCAGTGTTGAACGAACAGTAGTATGGCCAACATAGTACCTCGACCGACCGCCATCCTTGACGAACCTCCTACGGTCTGCTGTCGCAGTGATCGGCGACGGGTGATGGGGTGATCGGTAAACTACCATTCTCCGTCGCCGACGGGATTATAGCAGACCGTAGAAGAACCGTCAAGGACGCCTGCGGCGCCGCGCCTATGGCGCGGTGGCTGGGATTGTGCGTGACTCGATGGTAGAGGGGTCACGGGGCTCGGGGCTCAAAGGTGATCGGTCGGGGTTACGGGGTTACGGAGATACGATGAACCTGGATCCGGTTCAAAACTTCAGAGAGTGTATACCATGTTTGCTTGACAAACGGGGCGTCCCTACGGGAGGCGAGCCATGCCGCGTTCCTTATCGGGGCATCGGTCAAGCCGCGTCGACGGGGCGGACGCCATGAATGGCGTCCCTACGGGAGCATAGTACGCCATACCGTCACCTTGCCTTCCCCTTTGGGGCAACGCTGTCAACTTAAGGCGATCCCGTGCTGTTTACGCAGCTATATCCGCGAATCACGTGATCCGTAGCGGCGGCTATCAGCCGCCATTCCCGCTGGATGACGTAAACCTATGGTTTGTCATGCCCTTGTTCAAAGTTGACAGCGTTGCCCTTTGGGGAAGGTGGCCGCCGTAGGAGTCCCTCGTCGAACGGATGCGCGCGAACGTACCGCAAGTCCGTGGACGCCCCATGGAGCGTCCCTACGGGGCGGGCCATGCCGCGTTCCTTATCGGGGCATCGGTCAGACCACACCGACGGGGCGGACGCCATGAATGGCGTCCCTACGGGAACGCAGTACGCCATACAATTGCCGAGCCTTCCATCCAAATACCCTTCAGACCTCGACCGGCACCTGATCCCGAATTCAGAATTCCGAATTCCGAATTACCTTCCTCACCGCTCCCGGCCCTGCGATCAGCGCTTCAAAGTCCTGCTTCACGCGCTCCGCCAGCCCGGCTTCCACCAGGCTCACACCGAAGAGATTGGGGTTGTCGAGTATGCCGTCCAGCTTGCCCTCCGCGCTGTGCGGATCGCCCAGCTTCACGTCCCTGAGCGCCGCCTGCAGCTCGTCCAGCATGGGGTCGGGGCTCACGTCCATGGGGTCTCCATTGTCGTCCACGCCCATCAGGTACCTGAGCCATCCCGCGATGGCCAGCGGTATCGCCCTGAGCGTGCCGGCGTCGCGCGTCGGGTCGTTGACATAGCTCTTGATCGTCTCGCCGAAGCGCACGGGGATCTTCTGGCTGGTGTCCGTGGCGATGCGCTGTGGCGTGTCCGGCATGAACGGGTTCGGGAAGCGTTCGTTGACGACCTCGTCTATGAACGCCTTTGGGCTCAGTATGCCGGGGTCCGTGACCACGGGCAGGCCCTCGTCGTAGCCGATCGTCCTGATCAGCCGCACGAGGTCCGGGTCCTTCATCTCGTCGCAGATTTTCTTATAGCCCAGCAGGCACCCGTATACCGCAAGCGCCGTGTGCAGCGGGTTCAGGCACGTGGTCACCTTCATGCGCTCGGTCATGTTCACGGTATCCCTGTCCGTCATG
>SVGK01000252.1 GCA_015056395.1 Clostridiales bacterium | reverse complement strand
ACCTATGAGATACTCCTGATCGTGGTCATCGGCGGCATAGGCTCCGTGACGGGCAGCTGCCTGAGCTCCTTCCTGTTCGTGGCGGCGTCCGAGTGGTGGCTCAGGTTCTTGGACCAGAAGCAGATGATCGGCGATTTCGAGGTGCCGCTCTTGCGCAACGGCTTCCGCCTGGTGGTGTTCTCGATCATCATCATGGTGGTTGTGCTGTTCTTCCGCAGGGGCATCATGGGCACGAACGAGCTGCCGGACCTGTTCGACAAAAAGAAGAAGGGGGGCGCGAAGGCATGAGCGGGAACGTGCTGCATATCGACCACCTGACCATGAAGTTCGGCGGCGTCGTCGCCGTGGACGACTTTACGATGGACATAAACGCGGGCGAAATCGTCGCGCTGATCGGTCCCAACGGCGCGGGCAAGACCACGGCGTTCAACGCGGTGACGGGCGTGTACAAGCCCACGGCGGGCAAGATATCGCTGATGGGCAAGGACATCACGGGCCTTCGCCCCGACCAGATCACGGCGCGCGGCATCGCGCGCACGTTCCAGAACATACGGCTGTTCTCCTCGATGACGGTGTTCGAGAACGTGCTGATGGCGCACCACCTGCGCAGGAAGAGCAACTTCCTGACCGCCACGTTCCGCCTGAACGCGGCCGAGGAGAGGCGCATGCGCGAGGACACGGCGGCGCTTCTCAAGAAGGTCGACCTGTACGACCTGCGCGACGAGATGGCGACATCGCTGCCCTACGGCAAGCAGCGCCTGCTCGAGATCGTGCGCGCGCTGGCGACGGAGCCGAAGCTTTTGCTGCTGGACGAGCCGGCGGCGGGCATGAACCCGCAGGAGACGGATGAGCTGGGCGACTTCATACGCAGGATACGCGCGGACTTCGACCTTACGGTGTTCATCATAGAGCACCACATGAACCTGGTCATGCGCATATCCGACCGCATATACGTGATCGAGTTCGGCAAGCAGATCGCCGAGGGCGTGCCCGAAGTGATACAGAACGACGAAAAGGTCATACAGGCCTATCTGGGAGGAGGGGACGAGCTGTGAGCCTTTTGAAGGTCATGGACCTGTACGTGAGCTACGGCGGCATAGAGGCGCTCAAGGGCATCTCCTTCGAGGTGGAGAAGGGCGACATCGTGACGCTGATCGGCGCGAACGGCGCGGGCAAGTCCACCACGCTGCGCGCGATATCGGGCCTTGTGCCCATCAAGGACGGCACGATCACCTACGACGGCAACGTGATCTCCGGCCAGCAGCCGCAGCAGATCGTGGCGGAGGGGCTGTGCATGGTGCCCGAGGGGCGGCGCGTGTTCCCGAACCTCACGGTGCTGGAGAACCTGAAGATAGGCGCGTACCTGCGCAAGGACGACATCGAGGCGGACATAGAGCACGTGTACAAGCTGTTCCCGCGCATAAAGGAGCGCTCGTGGCAGCTGGCGGGCACGCTGTCCGGCGGCGAGCAGCAGATGCTGGCGGTGGGCCGCGCGCTGATGATGCGCCCCAAGGTGCTCATGATGGACGAGCCCTCGCTGGGCCTCGCGCCGCTGATCATCAAGAACATATTCGAGATCATACAGACGCTGCACGAGGAGGGCATCACGATACTGCTGGTGGAGCAGAACGCCAACGCCGCGCTCAGGTGCGCGGACAAGGGCTACGTGCTCGAGACGGGCCGTATCACCATGCAGGGCACGGGCCACGAGCTGCTCAACGACCAGAGGGTGAAGGACGCATATCTGGGCGCGAGCGCGAAGTAAAGAAAGATAGTGTAAGTCCCCGCGGACATGCTTCGGCATGGCGCGGGGACCGTTCTTTTTGGTGTGAGCGATGTGTTCTACCGAACCGGTTTCCTAAGCATGGGCGGGATCATCCCATCTTCTGCTGCATTCGGCTTATCCGTTGATTGCGTCTGGCAACCGCCTGCATCAGGGCGGCGTATTGCTCGGGAGTAGCCACCGGGTCGATCTCCGGGTTGTCCTCATCCTGTACCACGGGCAAACTACGCGCCGCTTCGATCATGGCGATTTCCGCTTCTGTTAACGCCGTATCAGGCGTTAGTTTAAAGGTGATTTCCTTTCCCACAGTAACAGCCTCCCTTCAACTCAATATCTTCCGATGATATTGTTATTGTATGCGTTGCGCTCAAGGTTCGTTGCCAGCCGCGCCGAAATGATCCGAATGTCGGTGTTTCTATGGTACTCTGAATACGTCGAGAACCGGTGATCCGGGACTTGACGGAAGCAGTATAACTTTGATCTTTTGGGGTGAGTCAGAGAATGGGGTGACGGATGACCCACAGACGACTCATTCTACGATATCGTTATGCACAAACCTCGACCGGAGGAGGTTCGTCAAGTATGGCGGTCGGTCGGGGAACTTTCAAATTATCATGCTCTTTGGCAGCTCTTTGTCAGTTTGTATTTTGCTGCCATCACACTATTCCTGACAGGTGTCGGTGATCATTCATCTGCACCTTTTCTCAGATTGCAGTCCCTGCATAGCATTTGCAGATTATCCGGCGTCGTGTGCCCGCCTTTTGACCATGGGATTATGTGGTCGCCGTGCATCTTCTCGAAATCGAACACCTTGCCGCATATATTGCACTTATGCCCCTGCCGTTCGTAGGCAGCCAGCATATCCCGGCGATCAAAGGCGCGGATGGACAGCTTGCGGACATCGCCCGTCAGCAGGTACTCATAGATGCCGGGCTTCCTCGTGACATCCTCGTCGCCCATGAGCCGCTGGATTTCCTTTTCCAGCATCTTCGGTTCGAGATCTGTCCGCTGCCCGTGGACATTATAGAGCAGCCCCCAGGGCAGGCCCTTCATCTGGCTACGGTACTTCGGAAAGACCGCCTGCACCCATTCGATAACGGAACGGAAGTAATTCCAGAGCTGCACGGCGCTGGTATCGCGCTGATGCTTGGACATATACTGTTCGATGGCTTTGTCGCCGGTAAAGCCATCGGCGGCAGCCGCCCAACCGATCGCGGTTTCAAGGTACTCCTGCCGGATAGGGGAACCCCGCATGTAGTCCTCGGCCAGCGTCTTGGCCGCGCCGTTGGACTTGCTGAAATATTTCTTCGCGCTGCTCACCCAGGAGCCGGCGTAAACGGCGTTCCTGCGCTCCTGATCGGTCAGCTTCTCGCCGGCGATGTTGATGATCTTGAACCATTCCAGCTTTTCCGACTCCGTGCCGTTGCAGATGTAGATGAACAGCTCGTAGTTGCGGATGTCATCCTGCTTGTCCTTCGGCAGGTTGTCGAAGGTCATTTCATCGACGGAGAAATCGCCGTCCATGAAGGAACACAGCGAAAGCGTGCGCTGCTGACCGTCCAGCACCTCATAGCGGGCTTCGTCCTGCTCCGCCTGCGTGGGATGCTCCGGGTCTTCCCAGCGATCCACCCAGTACATCACGTTCAGCGGCAGGCCCTTCAACACCGTGCGGATGACCTCCCGCTGCTGCTCCGGATTGTAGACGAACTCCCGCTGGTACTTCGGACGGATGTCCAGCTGCTCGTCATAGCCGACGACGCCTTCTTCGTCGTCGTTGAAATATCCTTCGTAGACCTCGGAGACCTTGATTTTTCGCTCGTCAATTCTCATTGCTTCGGTTCCTCCGGATGTCGGTTGCGTATCAGCAATCTGGCATATGTGCTCTTCAAGGTTCCGTCCTGCTGCCTAATCGCGCCACGGCGATTACAGTCGCCATATGATGGTGTATCAGCAGCCGTGTAAACCTTCGTTGTCAAGCCGTATCTATTATCTCGGTCAGTCATTCCGAGTATTTCAAACTGATCTGGACTATACTTGTCCAAGAAGGTTATCGGCACTCCCATCAGCCCAGAGTAATCGCACGGAATGTCAACCGTCTGCGAAACTTCTATGGCGTCATAATTATCGTAATGAGGATACCGTTCTGCAGTATACCGTCGAACCAGGATCATCTCTTCGTGACGCTGTTTCACATCGAGATTGGTAAACCAACGAACACCCTTGACCCGAATAAACCGCCGCCCGGTTTCATCAATACCGCACCCAGCGGCTTCGAGCGGATAATCATCCGGGACATAGAAAGCTCTGTCTCCCGAATGGATGCTCGGCCCAATCCACATTTGGTTGTTCATTATAAGCGGAAAGGTTTCCTTGTAAGTAACGACATTGATGTTTCCGATAATCAGAAACTGTTTCCCATGTTCCACCAGCGTGGCAATATACTCCCTGAACAGGCTGAACGGCAGGTTCGTGC
>SVGK01000251.1 GCA_015056395.1 Clostridiales bacterium | reverse complement strand
GAGGGCAAGGAGATGCTCGAGGCGCTGGTGAACATGGACGAGGGCGCAAGCTACCTCGGCGAGGTCGCGCTGGTTGAATACAGCTCTCCGATCTCTCAGTCCAACATTGTTTACTACACCACGCTGATCGACGAAAACGCCTCCTGCCATCTGGCGCTGGGCCGCGCGCTCGGACGTCCGCTGCCGGAGGACGATCCCTGGACGTTCAACGATTCCATGATCCACATCGACTTCATGGTCGGCACCCCGGATATGCACATCGTGGGCACCACCGAGGATGGACAGGAAGTCGTGGTATTCGAAAACGGCGATTTCGCATTCTGATTTGAGCATAGTTCTTAATTGAGTACAGCATCCATACACAAGTATGAGGAGGATACAACCATGAAGTACAATTTTGATGAAGTCATCGATCGCGCTCACGAGGCTGGCAGCTATTCTTCCAAGTGGTCCAACAATGACCATATGAAGGCAATGTTCCAAACGGACGAGGTTCCGGAAGACAGACTGTGCTTCTTCTTGGCCGATATGGATTTCCGCTGCGCTCCCGCCATCATCGATGCCGTCAAGACCGTCGCCAACCATGGCATCTTCGGCTACTCCGCCACTCCCGCCGAGTATTTCAACGCCGTCTGCCGCTGGATGAATGACCGCTTCGGCATGAACGTAAAGCCCGAGCAGATCCGCTGCGCTCACGGCGCTCACTCCGCCGTCATCGAAGCCATCGCCAAGCTGACCAAGCCCGGCGAGGGCATCATCGTTCCCCAGCCCACCTACTACTACCGCGGCGACGTCGCTCACGACAACCGCTACTATGTCGGCTTCCAGATGAAGAACGACAACGGCTACTACACCTGGGACTGGGAAGCTTTTGAGAAGCACTGCAAGGAGCCCCAGAACACTGCCGTCATCCTGCAGCAGCCCCACAATCCCACCGGCCGTATCTGGACCGAGGAAGAGATCAAGAAGATCGCCGAGATCTGCCGCGCAAACAACGTTCTGATGATCTGCGACGACGTCCATATGGACTTCAAGCGCAAGGAGAACAAGGTTGTCCCGTTCATCAATGTCGTCGGTCCCGAAGGCATTGTGATGATCACCGGTCTGGGCAAGACCTTCAACCTGGCAGGCCTGTCCATCACCAACGTCATCATCCAGGACGAGAAGCTGCTGGAGAAGTGGGGCCAGAGCCGCTCCATGCTCTCTCCCTTCAGCACCGCCGCCTGTATCGCCGCCTACACCCAGAGCGACGAGTGGGTTGACGCCCTGAACGAATATCTGGACGAGTGCGTCGAGTACGTGGTCGACCGCATCCACAACGAGCTGCCCAAGGTCAAGGTTCACAAGCCCGAGGGAACTTACATCCTGTGGATGGACTTCACCGACCTCGGCCTCACTTCCGAGGAACTGACCAAGAAGATCGCCGGCGAGGCTCACATCAGCATGTCCGACGGCGCCGGCATGGAGCCCCCGGAGGGAACCATCTTCCGCCGCTGGTGCTGCACCGCTCCCAAGAGCGTCCTGAAGGAAGGCATCGACCGTCTGGTCAAGGTTCTGGGCGAATAAGGAATACAACAGCCACCATATAACTGGAGGAAAATTAAAATGAGCATGGATAAGAACAGAGCATGGAAGCTCCTTGAGGATATCAGCTTTGTCCGCGTTGCCGGCACCGAAGAGGATCTCAAGTGCGCAAATATTCTGAAGGAAACCTGCGAGGCAGCCGGCGTTCCCGCTGTCATCGAAGACTTCGAAGTTGACGTTGTGAATTTCCGCACCGCCACTCTGGAAGTGCTGGAGCCCGAGTATCACGCCTACCCCGTGATCGGCATCGGCAAGACCGCGTACACCTCTGAAGAGGGCGTTGTCGGCGGTTTCAAGTATATCGAGAATGCCACCGACGTCAACCTGAACGACGTTGAGGGTAAGATCGTCATGATGCAGGGCCGCGCCAAGCCCGACCTGTATGAGAAGCTGAAGAATAAGGGCGCCCTGGGCTACGTCTTTATCGGCGGCGACATGTACGAGGACGAGAGCATCAAGCGCGAGCTGCGTCCCCAGAACGCCTTCGGCAAGGGCAATCCGCTGCCCGGCCTGAAGATCCACATCTCCGACGCTGAGGAGCTGGTCCGCTCCAAGCCCACCAAGGTGAAGCTCGTGCTCAGCGCCGAGGAGACCAAGGCTACTGCTCACAACGTCGTTGCCACCATCGAAGGCACCGACCTGAAGGACGAGATCATCGCGTTCAGCGCCCATTGCGACTCTGTTGAGTATTCCAAGGGCAGCTGGGACAACGGCACCGGCTCCGTCACCGTCATGGAACTGATGCACTACTTCAAGGAGCACGGCACCCGTCGTACCATGAAGTTCATCTGGTGCGGCGCTGAGGAAATCGGTCTGGTCGGCTCCCGCAAGTACTGCGAGGCCCACGAAGCCGAGCTGAAGGATTACATCTTCAACATCAACTTCGACATGACCGGCGTCACCATCGGCTATGAGCACTGCTGCTGCTCCACCAGTGAGGACACCATGCACGCCATTGAGTACGTGGCCAAGCTGAACAACTATCCCGTGTCTACCGAGCTGGGCACCTATCCGTCCGACTCCACCAGCTTCGCCTCCTCCGGTGTTCCCGCCGTCACCTTTGCACGCCTGCAGGCCAAGGGCGGCGCTCAGATCCACAACCACAACGATACCATGGAGCATCTCGATCCCGATTCCCTGATGATCACGCTGGACTTCGTTGCGAAGTTCGCCGAGCAGATCGCCAACGCTCCCGTCAATCCCATCCCGCGCAAGTTCGCCGAGGCGGTCACCAAGAAGATCGAGGAAGGCAAGAAGATGCGCGCGGCTATGGCCGAGAAGAAGGAAGAGCCCAAGGAAGAGAAGAAGGAAGAGGCCGAGGCTGAAAAGAAGGAAGCCGAGGAGAAGAAGTAATTCCTTGTTCCCAAAAAAGAAAGAAAGCGCAGAAACGCGCTTTCTTTCTTTTTTGGAAGGATCAGTATTTTTCGTTCAGCCGCTGCTGAATGCTGGGATAGCGGCGCATGTCCGTGTGGGGAATGAACTTCGCGGCGTACATGCGCACCAGAAAGTCCGGGATGGACGCGAACTGCACGCAGTACATGTTTTCGGCAAGGTCGCGGGCTTCGCTGAGCCTCGAGCGGTCCAGCAGCAGGATGCGCGCGCCGTCCAGCGAGGTGTTGGAGATCAGCGAATATTTTTCGCGGGGCAGATCCGGGAAGATGCCGATGGTGATGGCCGACTCAAGGTCGGAGTGCGCCGGGAAGGCGCCGGAGAGGTAAAATCGCTCGAGATCCTCGGTCCCTACGCCTGCGGATTCCAGCAGGGATTCCACCATCGTGTAGGCGGCGGCCTTGGTGTCCAGATACTGAGCGATGTCGCTCTGGGAGAAGTACAGCATGTCTCCGGTATCCGACTGCTCAGCCGATGCGTACACAGCGGCGTACTGCTGCTCGTCCTCGATCCAGACGATGCTGGGGGAAGCCTGCGGATTGAGCTCACCCGCGATATTGATCCAGCCGTTCAGGCGCATCTGTGCCAGCAGGTCGATGATGCCCGAGCCGCAGATGCCGACCGGCCTGCGGCCGCCGATGGTGGTGAAGGTCAGCTTTTCGCCGTCGATCTTTACGGTGTCAATGGCGCCGTCCGCGGCGCGCATGCCGTATTTGCTGATGTAGCCCTCCAGCGCCGGGCCCGCTGCGCCCGCACCCGCCAGCATCCAGTCCTTGTTGCCGACGACCAGTTCGCCGTTGGTGCCGATGTCGAAGAAGATGCTGGTTTCCTCGCGCTTGTGGATGTCCAGCTTCAGAAGGCCGCTGACGATGTCGCCGCCGACGTAGTTGGACGCAGCGGGGATGATGTAGGCCATGCCGCCGAACGCCATACCCAGCTCCGCGCCGGTGAAAAAGCCGGGGTCGGAGGTGACGGGTGCGTAGGGGGAGGAGAACACCGGCCAAGCGTCCAGCTTCAGCAGAAAGTGGATCATCGTCGTGTTTCCGGAGATGATCATCACAGGGCACTTTGCGGCCTCGATGCCGGTGGACTCGGTCAGCTCGTCCAGCAGGCGGGAGAATGTGTCCGCCGTCGCGCGCTGCAGGTCGTCCTTGTGAGAATCGGATTCGAGGGCGTAGGTGATGCGCGTGAGGATGTCGGAGCCGAATTCGGCCTGACCGTTCACGGCCCGTTCCATGCCGACGACCGCGCCGGAATTCATGTCCACCAGCTGCATCACGATGGTGGT
>SVGK01000250.1 GCA_015056395.1 Clostridiales bacterium | reverse complement strand
ACTCCTCCACGTCCGCGCGCGTGCCCCTGAACGCGCCCGGTGTCTCCATCTTCAGCGACACGCAGGCCGTGGCGTAGAGCAACGCATCTTCTATATCGGCGCCCTTCACGCGCATGGCGATGTACGCACCGAACACCGTGTCGCCCCGGCCCGTGCGGCCCGACAGGTTTCGCGCCTTCACGGGGCATGTATACATCTCGCGTCCGTCGTATACGAGCATCTCCGCGTTGTGCGAGATCAGCACCTCAGGCACGCCCCAGGCGTGCATTTGCCTGGCGGCCTCCGCGCGGTCGGCACAGCCCGTGAGTATCTCCGCTTCGGCCGCGTCCGTCTTAAGTATGTCGAAGTACGGCAGGTATGTCCTCTTGTCCGTCCAGTCGCTGAAGACCATGCTGCCGTTCTCATTGTGGCGCAGGAAGCCCTGTGCGTCCGCGGTGAGCCTGCCCCTGGATCTGAGCGTCTCGATCAGCGCGTTGGGAAAGTCGCCGTAGAGCAGGCCCGCCAGGTGCGCCATGTCCCACGCGATGCCCTGCGGGAGCATGTCCGGCCGTATCGGGTCGGACTGTGCGGCACAGCTCGATCGGCGCCTTTCGCGGTCGGGCGTGAAATACTCGTTGCGCATGATCGTCGTCCTTCCCGAAGGGATCAGCGCCTTGTCCCCTCCGGGCACGGTCACCTGGTCCATCAGCGCGTCGTCCCCTTCCGCCGCCGCGACAGCGGCGAACACGCGCGCGCCCGTCGCGGCCGCCGCGGGGGCACAGAACGTCACGGCGCCGCCGACGCAGCGGTCGACCTGCCCCGTATAGTCGATGTTCTCATCCCTTGTAGCAGGCCCCAATATCATCAGGTCATATCGTTCCATGCCGCTTCGCACCTTCACGCATACCGCGTGCCCTTTCCGTCGACCATGCATTCATACGCGCGGCGCACCTTTTCATAGTTGCCGTCTCGGTCCAATGCTATGCCGCGCCCCACGCCGTCGACCACCATGCCGCGGCCTATAGAGGCCAGCTGTGCCTCGAGCTCTTCAAGCAGCTGCGGCGCACTGCCGGGCGGCGTGGAACGCCCGTCGAATATGATGTGGAGATATACGTCCACGCCCTCGGCCATCTCCGCAAGCATCAGCGGATAGTCTATGCAGCCATGGCTCGACTTGTGCGTGAGGTACGCGATCAGGTGCAGCGCGTGCCCCGTCTCCTTCGCGCGCTCAATGGCGCGCAGGAATACCGGGTTTTGCTTGAACGAGCCGTCACGCAGCGCGTTGTCCATGCGCACATCGTCCTGCTCGACGATGCGTCCCGCGCCCAGGTTCGAGTGACCCGCCTCGGAATTCCCGGGCTTGCCCGGCTGGAGTCCCACGTCCTCGCCCGAAGCGCGTATGCGCGTGTTGGGATAGTCCCTGAGCAGCGCGTCCCAGCCGGGCGTATCGGCCAGATATATGGCGTCGTTCCCGTCCGCCGTGCCGAAGCCCCAGCCGTCCAGTATGATGAGCATGACCTTGTCGTTGTGAAGCTCGTTCTCGATCAGTGTCCGCCCCGTCATCTGTTCGGGCCTGTCGAGTCCCATGATGTCAAGCACCGTGGGCGCGACGTCGCCCGCGCGGCCGCCCTCGCGCAGCCTGACCGCGCGCCCATCGGGATCCAACACGATGAATGGCACGGGGTTCGACGTGTGCGCCACGTGCGGCTTGCCCTCGGGCGTGAACAGCGTCTCTATGTTTCCATGGTCCGCCGTCACGAGCACCACATACCCGTGATCGCGCGCGAACGCGGCGACTTGGGCAACGGTCTCGGACACGACGTGGCAGGCCTCGAGCTTTGCCTCGCGGTTGGAGGTGTGGCCTATCACGTCGCCGTTGGCGAAATTCGTCAGTATGAAGTCATAGCCCGTGCCGACGGCTTCCATGACCCTTTCGGAGACCTCCGGCAGGCTCAGCTCCGGCTTTTGGTCAAAGGGTATGCCCTTGGGCGACGGGACCTTCAAGTCCGTCTCGCCGGGGAAGGGCCTGTTCTCTCCGCCGTTGAAAAAGAACGTGACATGCGCGTACTTCTCGCTCTCTGCGCAGTGGAACTGCGTCTTGCCCGCCTGCGACAGGGTCTGCGCCAGCGGCATGACGACCTTCTCCGGCGCGAACGCTATGGGCAGATGCTTGAACTTCTCGTGGTACATCGTCATGATCGTGAAGTCGAGCGACGGCATGTACGCGCGCGGGAACGCCTTGAAGTCGGGGTCCGTGAAGGCCTCCGTCAGCTCGATCTCGCGCTCGCCGCGGCGGCAGCAGAATATCACGCTGTCGCCGTCCCTGATCTTGCCAACCGGCGCGCCGTCCGCATCGAACAGGGCCAGCGGCGAAAGCGAATAGTCCGTCTCACCCATTTCATAGGCGCGCTTTACGGCTTCTGCAAGGCGCAGAGCGCCATGGTCGGATGATCTCATTTTTGCCTCCTGTTGGTTTGGATGTCGGTTTGGTACAATGAGGACCGCGTCCCTACTGTCCCGGGAATATGTCCAGGAGTTCGGGAAGGCGCGAAATGGTCCTGTCCGGTCGATTGGCCTGCGTGACCTGCTGCGGCTTGGCGCCCGGGTGGCGCACGGCGACAGTCATGCCCAGGCCAGCGGCCTTCGCGCCCACGATGTCGCGGTCCAGATTGTCGCCGATGAAGCAGGTCTCCTCCGCCCGCGCGCCGCATTCCTGGAGCGCATAGTAATAGATGGCGGGATGCGGCTTGCGTATCAGGCAGATCGAGGATTGCTGCACTGTGGAGAACAGCCCGCGCAGGCCGTCGCGGTCCAGCCAGTCGTCCACCTCGTTCACGCCGACGAGGTCCGAGACGATGCCCAGCGTATAGCCGCGCCGCTTCAATTCGCGCAGCGTCTCTTCGCCGCCCTCCGCGACCACGCGCTCGCCCTTCGTCTTTCGGTAGGCCCAGGTCAGCTCGCCCGCGGCGGCCTCCACGCGTTCGCGCGGATAGTCATAGGCGAGCCAGCGCGTCCACAGCACCTTCTCGGGCGCCTCGCAGTAGTAGGTCAGCGCCCATTCGCGGTACCTGTCGTACCGCGGCTCTATCACGTCGTGGTAGAAAGCGTCCGGATCCCCGTCCGCCCCAAGCAGGTCCATGATGCGCTTCCGCGCGGCGCGGCTGTATGCCGGGTCCTTGCGTATCACGCGCAGCGTATCTCCCAGATCGAAAAACAGCGTGTCGATCATGTCTCCCCCATCCCCTCTTTGAAGATCGGCAGATCCAATATGTCCGTGAAGCTGTGCACGATGAAGTCCGGCCGATTCTCGTCGGTGATGGTCTTCGTCGCGAGCTTCTCAGGCGATATGAACAGCACGTTCGCGCCTATGCCCGCGGCCTTCGCGCCAGTGAAATCGCGCTTCAGGTTGTCCGCGACATTGGCGCACGCCTCGGACGGGAGACCGAGCGCCTCGCAGCCCATCAGGTACATGCGCGGGTCCGGCTTGCGAATGCCCGTTAAGGAAGAAAGTATCACCGCGTCGAACATGTCCCTGAGCCCGTCGCGCTCGAGCCATTCGCCGATCTCGACCTCGCCGATCAGGTTGGATATGATGCCCAGCCTGTACCCCCGCCCTTTGAGCGCATGCAGCACTTGAAGCCCGCCTTCCACGACGCGCCGCAGGCCCTTCACCTGGCGGTACTGGTAGGTCAGCTCATGCGCTATGGGCCTGAGCCTGTCGACAGGCATCTCGGGCAGCAGCCAGTCGCGCCACAGCGACAGGTCGTCCGCCTCGCGCATCTCGCGCAGCGCCCATTCGCGGTAGGGCTCGTAGCGTTCGTCCGTCTGTCGAAGGAAGGCTTCGGCATCCGCCGCGCCGGCCAGCTCGGCCATGCGCGCGCGCGCCTTCGCCTGATGCTCCGGCGCGGGATCGCATATGCGCAGCGTGCCGCCCAGGTCGAAAAACACGCCCCTGATGGTCATTTCTTCGCCTCCAGCGGTTTGAACAGATCGAGCAGCTCGGGGATCGACCTGATCCTGCAGTGCGGCTGCTTCGTGGGCGTCTTGCCCTCTCTGTCGGCCGTGCCCGCGTCCTCGAACAGCACCATGCAGCCGAATTTGGCGTCCAGCGCGCCCTCGACGTCGCGCACGGGATTGTCCCCCACGTAGGCGCACTGCGCCGGCGCGGAGCCTATGCACCGCGCCGCCAGCAGGTATATCGCGGGATCCGGCTTGCGCAGACGGACCTTCGAGGAAAGTATCACCGTTTTGAAGCAGTCCGCCACGCCTGCAGTGCACATCCAGTCGGGA
>SVGK01000249.1:509-4272 GCA_015056395.1 Clostridiales bacterium | reverse complement strand
ACGCATCCCAGGTACTGCACCATGGCGACCGGCACGTATGTGACCGCCATCGAAAGCATCGCCTGATCGTCCGAGACCAGCCCGAACAGCCATTCGGTGCTGAGCGCCGTGACCAGCGCGAACAGGGACGTGGGTATCGCCACGATCCACAGCGCGCTGCCCACCACCTTCGGCACGCGCTCCAGCTTCCGCGCGCCCAGCGACTGCGCCACCATCGCGCCGCCCGCGGACGATATCGCCTGCGACACCACGCCGATCATCCCCTCCAGCTTGCGCGCGACGCCCGTCACGGCGATCGCCGTCGCGCCGTAAGTGTTGACATACGAATTGACGAACAGCATCGAGAACGTGACCGCCGCGGATTGTATGACCATGGGTATGCCCAGAGACATCAGCGGCCTGATCACGTCGCCGTGTATGCGGAACGACCTCGGATGGAAGTCGAAGTAGATGTCCGCGCGGTTCCTGTAAAGGAGCCTGAGCGCGAACAGGAAGCTCACCGCCTGGCCGATCACCGTAGCCAGCGCCGCGCCCAGCGGCCCCATGCCCAGCGGACCCACGAACAGCACGTCAAGCACTAGGTTGACCACGGACGCGATGGCGATGAACATGAACGGATGCCTGGAATCGCCCATGCCGCGCAGCACGGCCGACACCATGTTGTATCCGTATATGAACACGATGCCTATCACGCACGTCAGGCTGTACTGCCGCGTATATTCGAATATCTCGTCCGGCGTGTTGAGCCACTGTATGATGCCGCGGTAGGCGAACAGCATCACCAAAGTGAGCGCGACCGCGAGCCCCTCCAGCAGCGTGAACAGCGTGCCGACCATGTGGCCCACGCGCTCGTAATCCTCCTCGCCCACGTAGCGTGAGATCAGTATCTGCCCCGCGTTGGAGAAGCCCATCGCGACGAACGTGATCAGCTGCAGCACCTCGCCGCCTATGGAGACCGCCGACAGGCCGTGCGTGCCGACGAAGCGTCCCACCACGACCATGTCCACCATGTTGTAGACCATCTGCAGCAGGCCCGAGAGGAACAGCGGCAGCGCGAAGCGTATCAGCGTGCCCGGCACGCTGCCCACCGTCAGGTCGCGTATGATCCTGTTTTCATCCTTTGCCATTTATGATTCCCTTTGTATCCCTTATTTCGCTTTGGAGGTGTTTCCCATGTCCATGATCTGGCCCATCGCGCTGGTCGTATTGTCGAACACGATCTATCACATCTGCGCAAAGTCCCTGCCGGACGGCGTCGACCCGCTCGCCTCGCTCACGGTGACATACCTGGTCGCCGCGCTTCTGAGCGCGCTCCTCTATTTCGCGCTGAACGGGAGCGCCGACCTGATGCGCGAATACCGCCAGCTCAACTGGGCGCCCTTCGCGCTGGGCGTCGTGATCATAGGCCTCGAGGCCGGCTTCATCTATGCCTACAAGGCGGGCTGGGGCGTGAACACCGCGCAGGTCGTCTCCTCCGCGCTGCTGGCGGTCGTGCTGTTGGGCGTGGGGCGCGCGCTCTATCAGGAAGCGGTCACATGGAACAAGGTGGTGGGCGCGGCCATCTGCCTGATCGGCCTGGCCTTCATCAACCGTTGAGGCCGACCCGTCGTCGCCCGTACTGCGAAGCGCCGAAGGTGATGCCTTCGGCGCCTCGCGGTGTCCCGCGTCAGACCGTCTCGACCGCGGCACGCTCCGCCGGGAAGGCGCGCGCGAACTTCTCGATGTAGGCGTTGAAGCCCTTGACGTCCTCCGGATCGGGCTTGAGCTCCACGCTGGCCATGCCCTTGAAGACTTTTTCGTCGAGGTAGGCGTCGAGCGTCTCGCCGTCGGCCTTATTCTTCATGTAGGCCGCGAGTATCGCGATGCCCCATGCGCCGCCCTCGCCCGCGGTCTCCATCACGGAGACGGGCGCGTCGATAGCCGCCGCCAGTATGCTCTGTCCCACGACAGGCGTCTTGAACAGGCCGCCGTGCCCCATGATGCGGTCGATGGCGACCTCCTCCTCCTTGAGGAGTATGTCCATGCCGATTTTGAGCACGCCCAGCGACGCGTACAGGTGCGCGCGCATGAAGTTGGCCAGCGTGAACTTGGCGTCCGGCGTGCGCACGAACAGCGGGCGTCCCTCTTCAAAGCCCACGACCGGCTCTCCGGCAAAGAAGTTATAGGCGATCAGCCCGCCGCAGTCCTTGTCCGCGCTGAGCGCCTCGCGGTAGAGCCTGCCGTACAGCTCGTCCGGCGTCTGCTCCACGCCTAAGAGCTTTGCATAGGACGAGAACAGGTTGACCCACGCGTTCAGGTCGGATGTGCAGTTGTTGCAGTGCACCATCGCCACGGGCGCGCCGGAGGGCGTGGTGACCATGTCGATCTCGGGGTGCATCTTCTTGAGCGGTCCCTCGGTGACGAACATCGAGAACACGCTCGTGCCCGCGGACACATTGCCCGTGCGCACGGCGACGGAGTTCGTCGCGACCATGCCGGTGCCGGCGTCGCCCTCCGGCGGGCAGAGCGGGCAGCCCGGCTGAAGTGTGCCCGTGGGATCGAGCAGCTTTGCGCCCTCGGCGGTCAGCGTGCCCGCGTCGTCGCCCGCCAGCAGCACCTTGGGCAGTATGTCGATGAGCTTCCACGGGAGCTTTTCGCCCTCGACCAGCTTGTCGAACTTTGCGACCATGCCGGCGTCATAGGTGTTCGTCGTCGAATCGATCGGGAACATGCCCGACGCCTCGCCCACGCCCAGCACCTTGCAGCCGGTCAGGCGCCAGTGGATGTAGCCCGCCAGCGTGGTCAGGTGTGCGATCGCCGGCACGTGCGCCTCGCCGTTCAGCATGGCCTGGCGCAGGTGCGCGATGCTCCAGCGCTGCGGTATGTTGAAATCGAACAGCGCGCTCAGCTCCTCAGCCGCGGGACCGGTGATGGTGTTGCGCCAGGTGCGGAAGGCCGTCAGCAGCCGATCGTCCTTGTCGAAGGGCATGTAGCCGTGCATCATGGCGGAAATGCCTATGGCGCCGATCGCGGTGAGCTTTGCGCCGTACTTCGCCTCGACGTCCTTCGCCAGATTCTTATAAGCATCCTGCAGGCCCGTGTGGATGTCGTCCAGGGAATACGTCCAGATGTTGTTCTCGAAGCGGTTCTCCCAATCGTGATTGCCCTGCGCGATGACCGCGTGATCGCTGTCGATCAGCACGGCCTTGATGCGCGTGGAGCCGAATTCGATGCCAAGGAATGTGCTTCCGGCCTGTATCGCGGCGCGGACGGCTTCGGTGTTCATGGTGGTTTCCTCCTTTTGATCTCGAGCCATTCCCCGCGGCGCAGGGACATTCTCGTGCTGTTTCTATTATAATCGATAATTTGAGAAATGAAAAGAGGAAATTTGGCGTTTGACAGAGGGAACTTCGAGATGGTATCATGAAGGAAAACAAGGAGCGACCAAAGCATGGACAAGAGAGTACTCGTTTCGGCCTGCCTGTTGGGCGTGCCGTGCCGCTACGACGGCCTTTCGAAGGCAGACCCCGTCGTGCGCGAAGCCGCGGCCCGATACGGCTTCATCCCCGTGTGTCCGGAGATACTGGGCGGCCTTGCGACGCCGCGCACGCCCGCTGAACGCGTAGGAGAACGAGTGCTGACGAAGGACGGCCGCGATGTGACCGAGGCATACGCGCAGGGCGCGCGGGCGGTCTGCGCGCTGGCAAAGCTGTACTCAGCGGCATACGCCTGAGTCTGCGCGCTGGCAAAGCTGTACTCAGCGGCATACGCCTGTCTCAAGGAG
>SVGK01000249.1:0-499 GCA_015056395.1 Clostridiales bacterium | reverse complement strand
TTCCTGCGGCTGCGGCGCGATCTACGACGGCACGTTCAGCGGCACGCTCACGCGCGGAAACGGCACGACGACCGACGCACTTCGCGCAATGGGCGTGCATGTCTATGGCGAGAGCGCGCTCGAAACGCTCATGAAAGACCTCGCGTTATGATTCCATGATTCATCGAAAAAACATCCCGCCGTGCGCATGGATTTCACATAAGTGATTAAAATGTCTTGTGCGGTTTCCATTGCACATACGGAGGATCATGGTCGAATGACACGGGACATGACGACGGGCAGGCCCGCCGGTAAACTGATCGCCTTTTCGATGCCGCTGCTGGTCGGCACTGTGTTCCAGCAGCTTTACAACATGGTCGACTCGATCATCGTCGGCCAGTACGTAGGCAAGGAGGCCTTTGCCGCCGTGGGCGCGACGGGCTCCATCACGTTCTTCGTGCTGGGCCTCGTGTTCGGCGCCTGCTCCGGCTTTGCCATACCGGTCGCGCAGGAATTCGGC
>SVGK01000248.1 GCA_015056395.1 Clostridiales bacterium | reverse complement strand
GCTATGGCTATGACGACATAGGCCGCGACGCGCTCGAGCGCGGGTACGCCGACACGTACCACACCCAGGCTGCGCTGGTGCGCCCGCAGATCACCTGCGGCACGCACGCGCTGACGATCGCGCTGTCGGCGAACCTGCGCCCGGGTGACGAGCTGCTCTCGCCGGTCGGACGCCCCTATGACACGCTCGAGGAGGTCATAGGCATACGCTCCTCGCCCTGTTCGCTCATGGAGTACGGCGTAAGCTACAGGCAGGTCGACCTGCTCGAGGACGGCTCGTTCGACTACGAGGGCATACGCGCCGCGATCAACGAACGCACGAAGCTCGTTACGATACAGCGCTCAAAGGGCTACCAGACCCGGCCGAGCTTCTCCGTTGAACAGATCGGCGCGCTGATACGCTTCATAAAGTCCATACGTCCGGATCTCAAATGCATGGTCGACAACTGCTACGGCGAGTTCGTCGAGGCGCTCGAGCCCTCGGATGTCGGCGCGGACATGACCGTGGGGTCGCTCATCAAGAACCCGGGCGGCGGGCTTGCGCCCATAGGCGGCTATATCGTGGGCACCGAGGAATGTGTCTCCCGCTGCGCCTACAGGCTGAGCGCGCCGGGCCTCGGACAGGAGGTCGGCGCGAACCTGGGCATACTGCCGGCGCTCTATCAGGGCTTCTTCCTGGCCCCCACGGTGGTCGCGGGCGCGCTCAAGGGCGCCGTGTTCGCGGCGAACGTCTATGAAAGGCTGGGCTTCCGCGTCGTGCCGGATTCGCAGGAGGCTCGCCACGACATCATACAGGCCGTGGAGCTAGGCGCGCCGGAGCGCATGATCGCCTTCTGCGAGGGCATACAGGCGGCCGCGCCCGTGGACAGCTACGTCAGGCCGGAGCCCTCCGACATGCCGGGCTACGACGCCAAGGTCATCATGGCGGCAGGCGCGTTCGTGCAGGGTTCGTCCATAGAGCTGAGCGCGGACGGCCCCATGCGCCCGCCCTACGCCGTGTATTTCCAGGGCGGACTCACGTGGTATCACGCGAAGCTGGGCATACTGATGTCGCTTCAGAAGCTGGTCGACCGCGGGCTCGTGACGCTCGGATAAAGGAGGAAGCATATCGTGAACTGGTTCATACTGGCGCTTTTGGCCATGCTCTGCTGGAGCGGGTCCGACTTGTTCAGCAAGATGGGTTCGCGCCCGGACGACAAGCTGAGCCACTGGAAGATGGTCATGGCGGTGGGCCTTGTGATGGGCGTACACGCCGCGTTCGAGGTGTTCGTAAACGGCGTACAGATAAACTTGGGCATCATACTGGCCTACATGCCCGCGTCGGCGCTTTACATACTTTCGATGGTGCTGGGCTATGTCGGCCTGCGCTACATCGAGCTGTCGATCTCGTCGCCCATATGCAACACGTCTGGCGCGGCGGCGGCTTTGTTCCTATTCTTGTTCTTCGGCGAAAAGCTCGACCTGCCGCAGGGCATGGCGGTGCTGGCCATGGCCGCGGGCGTGGTGATGCTGGCCATTGTCGAAAGCCGGGAGGACGAATCGGTCAAGCTGGAGCGTCAGAAGGCAGAGAACCTCCGCTACACGAAGAGCATTCTGGCGCTGCTTTTGCCCATACTCTACTGCCTGATCGACGCGGCGGGCACCGTTGCGGACGCCGTGATACTGGAGACGCTGGACGAGGCGAGCGCGAACGTGGCTTATGAGCTCACGTTCCTTATGATGGGCGTGCTCTCGTGCGTCTATGTGCTTTGCGTGAAGCACGAGAAGCTCAGCGTGCCGCGCGAAGCGCCCAAGCTGCTGGCCGCCGTGTGCGAAACGGCCGGACAGCTGGCCTATGTCTACGCCATAGGCGCGAACGCCGTGGGCTCCGCGCCGATCATAAGCTGCTACTGCCTGGTGAGCGTGCTCTGGAGCCGCATATTCCTCAAGGAGAAGCTCTCCTGGAAGCACTACCTGGCCATCGCCGTCGCGGCGGCGGGCATCATCGCCATGGGCATGCTCGATCCGGAGGGATAGTTCACTCAGCCGGCGCAAAAGCGCCGGTTTTTTTGTATTGCTTTTTTTGCCCGTTTGGAATATAATCCAATGGAGAACATATCGGTGGAGGTATGGGTATGCGGCCGACTGTCATGAGGATATCGCTTGGGCGCCTGATCGAGAATGCGCGCGTGCTGCGCGCCAACGTCGCGGAAAGCGTCAGGATGATGTGCGTGGTCAAGGCGGACGCCTACGGACATGGCGCGGCGCCTTACGCGCTGGCCCTTGAGCGGGAAGGCCTGGCGGACGGCTTTGCCGTGGCGATCGTCGAGGAGGGCCGCGCGCTGCGCGAGGCCGGCGTGAAGGGCATGATACTGGTGCTGGGCGACGGCGGGGCGGACTCGCTGCGCGAGGGCGTGGCGCTGGACATCTCGCAGGCGGTCGACTCGGTCGAGGCCCTCGACGTGCTGGAGGACTGCGCGCGGCGGACGGGCGTCACCGCGAAGGCGCATCTCAAGCTGGACACGGGCATGTCGCGCATAGGCGTGCGCACGGACGCGGAGCTGGACCGCGTGCTGAATGCGTGGCGCGGCTGTCCGCACGTCGCCATGGAAGGGTGCTTCACACACTTCTGCGTCGCGGACACGGATCCGGACTTCACAGAAAGGCAGAACGAACGCTTCGACGCCATGCTCGCGCGCGTGCATGCCGCGGGCTTCATGCCCATCGCGCACGCCGCCGCGTCCACCGCGATGCTCAAGCCCGCGTATGCCCACGACATGGTGCGCGCGGGCATAGCGTTGTACGGAAGCTGCATGCCGGAGCTGGAGGGGCAGATCGGGGGCGCGCAGACGCTCGAATCGAAGCCCTCGCGCATAGAGACGATCGAGGCGGGCGACACGGTGGGCTACGGCCGCACGTTCACGGCCGGGCGCAGGACGAAGGTCATGACCGTGCCCATAGGCTATGGCGACGGCTATCCGCGCATACTGTCCAACCGCGCAAGCGTGCTGGTCAGAGGGCGGCGCGCGCCGATCATAGGCCGCGTCTGCATGGACATGCTGATGGCGGACGTGACGGACATCGAGGGCGTGACGCTCGACGATACCGTGGTGCTGCTCGGGCGGCAGGACGGCGAGGAGATCACGCCGGACGAGCTGGCCGCGCTGGCCGACACCATACCCTATGAGATCATGCTGGGCTTCTTGCCGCGTGTGCCGCGGGTCATAGAGGACTGACGCGGGGAGGAAAGACATGAGCGTAACTGAACTTTGGCGCGGCTCGCTGGCCGTCAAGACGGTCACCATCGTGATTTGCCTGATGCTTTTTGCGATAGGCATACCCACGCTTTTCAGCATACTCGGCGCGATCGTGCTGGCCGGCGGGTGCTGGATGGCGCTGCGCGGCGGCGCGCAGGCGGGCCACGCGGCCGCGGGCATAAGCGCGGAGATCGACGACATCATGCGCTCCGAGGACAGGCGCGGCCAGGTCGATCCGAAGATGCTCAAGCAGGCCTACAGCCCCTCGCACGGCGTCGCGGCGCTGTTCGCCGGGGCGCTGGTCGACTATGTCATCAACTGCGTATACATCGCCATGATGCTCCTGGGGGCGCAAGAGAGCCTGCTGTATGCAAGCCGCTTCGCCTCGTTCACGGTGCTCATGCCTTTCTGGAGCATACTGTCCATATGGCACGACACATACACCGTGCTGTCGCCGGACATCGTGCTCGCGCTGATGGCGGGCCCGTTCCTGATACCGCTCTTCCAGATGATCGGCTACCTGCAGGGACCGAAGCTCTGGAAGAAGACGGAGGAGGCCATGGCGCAGGGACGCCGCCGCGCAAAGGCGCGTTCGCGCATCGGGAACAGGAAAAAGCGCGAGGTCAGGATCCGCAAGCCGGAGATCTGAGCGATAAGGGCGGCGGGAATGCCCGAAATTTAGCCTGAAATTAGATTTTTTTCCGAAAAAAACATTTGCAATTATTGCGCAATTGTGATATAATTTGGACGATGACCTTGGTGATGCTATGCGTATAATCGCCGGCGAAGCCCGGGGGCGGCGTTTGACGGCCCCCGCGGGCGACGAGACCCGACCTTCCTCGGACAAGCTGCGCGGCGCGCTGTTCAACATACTTGCGCGGCGCGTTTGGGACGCCCATGTGCTGGACCTTTTCGGCGGCACGGGCGCCATGGCGCTCGAAGCGCTGAGCCGGGGCGCAAGGCGTGCGGTGATCGCGGACAAGTCCTTCGAGGCCGTGCGCTGCATACGCCGCAATGTCGAAGCCGTCCTGCCGGAAGGCGAACGGGACAGGGCTGTGGTCATACAGACG
>SVGK01000247.1 GCA_015056395.1 Clostridiales bacterium | reverse complement strand
TGAATTGTTATTCGGTTTTCTCTCGTAACAGAAGCTATTATAGCACATTGACGGCACATTGGCAAGTGCCGTCAATGTTATTTTTCGTGACACGCTATTCCTCTCCCTGGAACCACGCCAGCGACTTGCCCTTGCCCGTGACCACGTTCAGGTCGACCTTGCCGGATATGCCGGAGATCGTGCCCTTGGACGTGTACTGCCAAAGGTCGCATTCATACGAAGGCGAGCGCGCGTTGAGCAGCGTGCCGTCGTCCTTGCCGTAGGAGGGTATCCACGTGAAGTCGTAGGCGTCCTTCACGGTGGAATACCTGTAGGTCTGGTAGTAGTGGTGCGCGACATAGCAGCCCACGCGCTTCGCGCCCAACGCGCGCAGCGCCTGCGCGAACGCGCGTATGGTCGTGGCGGAGAGCTCGGGCGTCTCCGCGTCCATCACATAGAACTTGGGCGAATAGCCCTTTGCCGTCTCGTAGAGCTTGAGGGCCTCCTTCTTCGCCTCGTCAACGGTGTCCGCGTGGGAATAGCAGTACACGCCGAAGGGTATGTCATAGGCGTTCAGCTGGCGCGCATAGGTGTCGAACTTGTAGTCCACGATGGTGGAATGCGTGGCGCGCACGATCACAAGCGACGCGGACGCCTTGAGCTTTGCATAGTCTATCGCGCCGTCCCACTGCGAGATGTCCACGATGGCGCCGCTCTTGTTGTAGGCACTCTGGATCACCCTGACCAGGTCCGAGGCGATGTAGGCGTATATGCCGTTCCTCTCGATCAGCGACCATCCGTCCTGTGTCGCAAGAAGGTTGACCTTGAGTCCCTCCCTGACCTTCACGGACTTTGCCGATGTGGACGCGCTCTGGTATACGCGCGCATCCTGCGTGATCCTCGCGCTCTGCGCGTTCTGCATAAGCGACGCGTAGTCGAGCATCTCCTCCGTGGGCGTGTCGCTCTGGGAAGGCGGCACGAGGTCAGAAACCAGCATGTAGGCCTGCACGCCGCCGCGCTCCACCAGCGCCCACGGATCCTGTATGGCCTTCACGGTGACCGTCGTGCCGCTCTTGACGGCAATGGACTTCGCGCTCGTCTTGGGCTTCTTGTAGGCCCTTGTGTCCTTCGAGACCGTCGCCGTGACGCCTGCCGCCAGATTGGTCTCGGGCGCGTCCGTGCCTGTCATGTCCATCAGATATCTGGTGGGTATGAAGGCCTGTATGCCCGCGCGTTCGACCATCGCCCAGTCGTCCTTCGTGGCGATGACCTCGACCTCGGTGCCCGCCTTGACCTTGAGCGACTTTGAGGACGTGCTGGCCTTCTGGTAGACCTTCGTATCCTCGTTGATGATGCCCGTCTGCGCCAGCGCGACTGACGGCAGCATCGCGACAAGCATCAGGCACAGTATCGAACGCACCCATATATGTTTCATATTTATCACCATTTATTACAAAAGTATTTCTTCATATGGTATAACTATAGCACATCGTCCGGTGAAAGTAAACCGGCGCGCGTTAACGTGAGCGTTCTTTGCTTGGACGAAAAGTGGGCAGAGGCGTGAAATTCCGCTTTCTTTACACTTGCCTGCCGTGCCTGCATGTGGTATACTATAGAAAAAACACAAGGAGGACGTGTTATGAGCATCGATACAGAGCGCATCGACACCGTCGAGACCCCGCGCCGGATCGCCTTCATAGGTTCGGAGTGCTATCCATTCGTGAAGACCGGAGGCCTGGGCGACGTGATGTATGCGCTGCCCCGGGCGCTCACGCGCAGCGGCTGCAGCGTGCGGGTGCTGCTTCCGAACTATGCCTGCATACCGCAAAAGTTCAAGGAGCAGATGGCCTATCGCGGATCCTTCATGATGGACCTGTGCCAGGACGGGACCTCCTTCTATGTGGGCATCATGGAGAGCGAGCTGGACGGCGTGATCTATGATTTCATCGACAACCGCGAGTTCTTCGACTGGGGCAACCCCTACACGGGGCTTTGGGAGGACATCCCCAAGTACTGCTATTTCTCCAAGGCCGCGCTGGCGGTGCTGAACTATCTGGACTGGACGCCCGACGTGATACACTGCCACGACTGGCAAGCGGGCCTTGTGCCGGTATACCTGCGCACGCGCTTTGCCGATACGCCCGTGGGGCGCGCCGCGAGCATACTGACCATACACAACCTGCGCTTCCAGGGCATATGCAGCATCGACCACCTGAAGTACTGGACCGGGCTGCCGGACTACCTGTTCGACTACGCGGTGTTCAAGCAGAGCGAGAACGAGGCGAACATGTTCAAGGGCGGCCTGGCCTATGCCGACCGCGTGACCACCGTCAGCGCCACTTACGCCCAGGAGATACAGACCGACTTCTACGGCGAGGGTCTGAACGGCCACCTGAGCTATCACCGCGCGAAGCTCTACGGCATCGTCAACGGCATCGACGTGGAGCTGTGGAACAGCAAGACCGACGCGCTGCTGGAAAAGCAGTACGACGTTTCCGACGTGCTCGAGGGCAAGCGCGCGAACAAGCTTGCGCTGCAGGAGCGGCTGGGCCTTGAACAGGACGAGAACAAGTTCGTGATCGGCCTGATCTCCCGCTTGACCGACCAGAAGGGCCTGGACCTTGTGAACGCCGTATTCCAGGATATGCTCGACGAAGACACGCAGATCGTGATACTCGGCACGGGCGATCCGCGCTACGAGGATTCGTTCCGCTATTACGAGAGCGTCAACAAGGGAAGCGTCTGCGCCTACATACAGTACAACGAATCGCTGGCGCACATGATCTACGCCGGCTCCGACGCGCTCATGGTGCCCAGCCTGTTCGAGCCCTGCGGCCTGACGCAGCTGATCGCCATGCGCTACGGCACTGTGCCTATTGTGCGCGAAACGGGCGGCCTCAAGGACACCGTCGCCCCCTACTACGACGACAAGGGCAACGGCTTCACGTTCGACCGCTACGAGGCGGGCCTGCTTCTCGACGCCGTGAAGCGCGCGCGCACGCTGTACACGGGCAGCCGCGCGCTCTGGGACAACATGGTCGTGCGCGACATGGAAAAGGACGTCTCGTGGGAGAACTCCGCCAAGCAGTATATCGAGCTGTACGATTTCATCGCGCCGAAGGCGTGACATCGGCTCGAACCTCTCCAGACGGCAGTCTGCGGCATGCGGGCTGCCGTCCGTTATTGTTTGAACTTCGCCGTCGCTGGCCATGTGTGCTCACGGCTTTTAGCAATTCAGAATTCAGAATTCATAATTAAGAATCAAATGCCTGCGGACGTCTCCGTAGGGGCGCGCCTTGGTGCGCCCATCGCCTTTCGGGCATCAAAAAAGCACATCCGAAGATGTGCTGAGTGAGCAGGCGGGTGGCTCGATCCCCGCATCTCTTTAGTGCCGCTTCGGCGCGTAGAAAGCCTTTTTCTACCTCTGCTCGAAGATACTATATCATAGATCGTTGCCGTTGTATATGGTTTTGGTGATAGTCGGCAAAAAGGGTGATGAGCAAAGCCCGAAAAATCTCCTCTACAATTTCGTCACGCACGAGCCTCGTTCGGAGCGGCGTCGTTGTTTGACGCCGTCTCCGCGACGTTACCTCAAGTTGCCCGCTGTTTCCGACCTTGATCCCCGAGCTGACGTGACCCGTTGGATCACGCACTGTCCCAGCCACCGCGCCGCAGGCGCGGCGCGAAGCGTCCTTGAGGGTCCTCCTCCTGTCTGCTAAACTATAGTTCACGGCGGCGGGAAAAGGTCCCGTTTCCAACCTCTCACCCGTCGCCGTGATACCTTACAAGCAGACGGGAAGAGGTTCGTCAAGGATGGCGGCCGGTCAAGGTGTTATGTATCAGTCACATCATGTGAATACTATTATTGATGCTGGTACTGCTTCAGTGTTCGTCACCCCATTCTCTGACTTATACTATGGTTTTGTTATTTCGCTCAAGTTTTGTGATTGACGCTCTCAGAATAGTACGCCCGCCCCTACTCATCACACCACGCCTTCAACTCGGCGTTCTTCTCCCGCGCGTTCCTCCGTGCCGCCTTCGCGCCCGCCGCATCGCCCGCGGCCTCCAGCGCTTCCTCCTTTGTCTTTTCGGTGCGTAGCTTATCGTCCTCTTCCCGCGTGCTCTTCATTCTTCACAGGACGCTTTGCAACAGAAAAAAGCACCCCGCAGGGTGCTATTTTCGAGATGCCGATCGAACGCTCACAGGCTTCCTTCGGCCTTCCCGCCGCGTTGGCCGCTCTTACTTTCCATCCCTCCACGCCAGATAGTCCTTTACATCCGATTCCACGACCGTCCAGACGAAGGCCGCTACGGCTGCGTCGTCCAGCAGACCCACG
>SVGK01000246.1 GCA_015056395.1 Clostridiales bacterium | reverse complement strand
TTCCTTTGATTTGATGATCTCCTCGATGATGTCGGCGCCGGCCTGCGCGGCCTGCTGTGCGGTTTCGAATACGCGGATATCCATATCTGTCGACCTCCTCGTGAATTGATGATCCATACCGACTATACTATAAATCCTGCCGTCGACGGGCGCAAGCGCAAACGCATTTGAAAGACCGATTCGGTAATTGTTTCGTCCGAAATGCTAAATCTTTACGAATGTGTCCGCGAGGCGGCAAATTGTGATATAATACGGGCAATAAGGAGGCGCGCGCATGGCTTATCATCCATACATCCCAGACCGGGTCGTACGCATCACTTCCCTATACAGCCTGCATTATTTCCACTTTCACGAGGGCTATGCGTTCCCCGGCGAGAGACACGACTTTTGGGAGCTGGTCTATGTGGACATGGGCGGCGTCACATTGGGAGACGGCGACAGCGCGATCACGATGCCGCACGGCTATGCCTGTATACACGCGCCGAACGTGTTCCACCGCATAGACGTGGACGTGGCCGCGAAGACGGATCTGGTCGTGGTATCGTTCGGCGCAGAGGCCCCTGCACTCAATGAGATCGCCGGACGCCCCATCGCGCTCAATTCGGAATGCCGCCGCCTCGTGCGCATGCTGCTGGGCGAAGCGCGCCAGTTTTGCGGGCCGGTGCTGGACATAAGCTCGCAGACCGCTTTGGAACCCGTCAGGGACGCGCCGCGCGAGAGCGGGCAGATCATCGTATGCCTGCTCGAACAGATGCTCCTGCGCATGCTCAGACAGGAGGCGGCCGCGGCGCCGCAGCAGTCGCGCCGCATGGCGCTCACCGACGAAGAGGACATACAGCAGATGCTCATGGCATGCGAGGAGTTCATGCTGGCGCATCTGGACGGCTCCGTGCACATGGCGGACATATGCCGCCATCTGGGCGTGAGCGCCACCACGCTCAAGCGCCTGTTCCGAGACGGCATGCAGGTCACGGCCATGGAGCACTACCAGCAGTTGAGGCTCCGGGAGGCCTGCAGGCTGCTGCGCACGGGGCGGTACACGATCACACAGGTGGCCGCGGAGCTCGGCTATTCGAGCCTGCCGGCATTCTCACGCCAGTTCAGAGCAAGGCTCAAGCGCACGCCGCGCGAATACCTGTCCTCCGTGAGCGACGCGATCGACGAGGACGGCATATGGCATCACGGGAGAAGGCTATGGATCAAAGGATAAGTTCACTGATCGGTTCGATAGGGCCGCTGGACGAAGCGACGATGGAGAGGGCGCGCGCGCGACAGAGCGCGCTGGCCAAGCCCCCGCACAGCCTGGGCCGGCTCGAGGACCTGAGCATACAGATATCCGGCATATGCGGCGAGGACGCCGACATGACAAAGGGCCGCGTGATCGTATTCGCCGCGGACAACGGCGTGGCGGATGAAGCCGTCACCTCGGCGCCCAAGTCGGTCACGCGCATACAGGCGATGAACATCGCCCGAGGCTTTAGCGGTGCAGGCGTGCTCTGCAGGCAGTTCGGCGCGGAATGCGAGGTCGTCGACATAGGCATAGATTGGGACAGGCCGCTACCGGGTCTGGTGGATTCCAGAATACGCAGGGGCACGGGAAGCATCGCAAAAGGCCCTGCGCTGACACGGGACGAGGCCGAGCGCGCCATACTGGCCGGCGCGGAGGCCGTTTCGCGCGCAAGGGAACAGGGCATAGGCCTGATCGGCATAGGCGAGATGGGCATAGGCAACACGACGACCTCCTCGGCCGTTCTCTCGGCACTGATGGAGCTTCCCGCGAGTGAGACCGCGGGGCGCGGCGGCGGCATAGACGACGAAATGCTCGCAAACAAGATCGCCATCATAGACGCGGCCATCGCGCGGCTGCACCCGGATCCCGGCGATGCCATCGACGTGCTGGGCAAGGTCGGCGGGCTGGACCTGTGCGCGATGACGGGCGCGTATCTGTCGGTGGCGGCGAACAGAATGCCCGTCGTGATCGACGGCTTCATCAGCGCGACCGCAGCGCTGTGCGCCGCGCGCCTTGCGCCGCGCGCCGCGGATTACATGATCCCCTCGCACACATCGATCGAAAAGGCGTACGCGCTGATCATGCGTAAACTCGGCCTCAAGCCCATGCTCACGCTCGACATGCGCCTGGGCGAGGGAAGCGGCTGCCCCATCGCCTTCTCAATAGTGCGCGCGGCCATGGCGGTGTACAGGGATATGGCCACATTCGAGGATCTTTCGATCGACGATCATTATTTAGACGGTATACGCGACGACCGCCGTCTGAGGGGGGACTTCGCATGAGCATCTTTATCTCGGGCGGATGCAAAAACGGCAAATCGACGCTCGCGGAGCGCATAGCGTCCGCGTCGGCCGGCCCCAGGTACTACGTGGCGACCATGATACCGCACGACGGCGAAGACGAGGCGCGCATACGCAGACACCGCCTTGCGCGCAGGGAGCTCGGGTTCACCACGATCGAATGTGGCCGCAGCATATTGGATGCGCTTCAAAGCGCTGATACCGCAGGCGCCTTCCTGATCGACAGCGTGACCGCGCTGCTGGCCAACGAGATGTTCACGGAAGGCGGCGCGTTCGTACCGAATGCGGCTGATATGGTCGCCCGCGACCTGCTGGCATTCATCGCAAAAGCGCCCGATACCGTGCTCGTGTCGGACGACATATTCCAAGACGCCGGTCTGTATGACGAGTGGACAGAACGATACAGGGCTGGTCTCGGCATGATCGGCTGTTCGCTGGCAAAAGCCTGCGACCGCGTGATCGAGGTCGTCGCCGGGCAGGCCATCATCTACAAAGGAGATGTCCCATGGAACTGTTGACGGCTTTTTTGATGTGTCTGAGCATGTTCACGGTCATACCGTGCCGCGTGCGCAGATGGGACGATGCGCTCAAGCCGCTGATGACTGCGATGCTTCCCGTGGTCGGGCTGGTCACAGGCGGCGTCTGGCTGCTGGCCGCGCGCATCGCCTGCGCCGTGCTCCCCCGCCTCCTTGCGGCCATCGTCGTCACGGCCGTGCCGTATCTCATCACCGGCTACATGCATCTGGACGGATTCATGGATACGGTCGACGCCGTGCGCTCGTGGCGCGGCCTGGAGGAGCGCCGCGCGATACTCAAGGACGTGCACTGTGGCGCGTTTGCCGTGGTGTCCCTGGCGCTGCTGCTGCTGGGCATGTTCGCCGCTTCGGCTGAACTGATCGGCAGGGACATGCGGATGCTTCTGTTGATCCCCGTAATAGCGCGCGCGATGTCCGCCATCGCGGTGAGCGTGCTCCGTCCGCTGGGCCACAGCCAGTATGCCGCGACAGACTCCGGTCGTTATGTGGCGGCGTGCGCCGCCGTGCTCGCGGCGCTGGCCTGTGTCGCAGCGGCCGTTTGGATCGGTCTTGATGCGCTGATCGTCGCGGCGGCCGTGATGGTCGCCTACTGGGCCGCCATGGCGCGGGCGTTCCGTTCACTCAAGGGCGTATCGGGCGACCTTGCGGGCTATGCCCTATCGCTGGCCGAGTTCGCCGGAGTGGCCGTCATGGCCTGCATACATTGAACCGGAGGTGGAGATCCGTGATATTCATTACAGGTGGCGCGTACCAGGGAAAGACGGCGTTCGCCCTCTCACTCGAGGATATCAGACAGACCGAAGTCTTTTCGTGTGACGCACAGCTTCGGGTCCTGCCCGACGCACGCGTCGTCACACACATCGAAAGGTTCCACCTGAGCCTGACGAGGCGTGGGCTCCCGACGGTAGAGTATTGGCAGGAAAACATCGACCGTTTTTCGGACGCGATACTGATCGCCGACGACATCTCCTGCGGCGTGGTGCCTATGGATCCCGTCGAAAGGGCGTGGCGCGAGGCGTGCGGACAGGCCAACGCCTTCATAGCGGCCAGGGCCGACCGGGTATATCGCGTGTTCTGCGGACTGGCGGTGCGGCTGAAATGACGTGTATAAGGATGATACGGCACAGCCTGACAGAAGGCAATGAAGGCCGCCTCTACTACGGGAAGACCGACTTGCCGCTGTCCGAACGCGGCCTGATGATGTGCAAAGAAAAGCGCGGGAGCTTCCCCCAGCGCCCCGAAACGCTGCTTGTCCATACGGGCATGCTGCGCACCATACAGACGCTCGGCGCGGTCATGGAGCCGGGAGAGACCATGGTCTGTACGGGGCTTCGCGAGATGGACATGGGACGCTTCGAGATGCATGGTTATGAGGAGCTCAAGTGCGACCCGGACTACATCCGCTGGATCACGGCACAGGAGGACGACAGGCCCCTGCCCGGCGGCGAGAGCAATGCGCAGGTGCGCAATCG
>SVGK01000028.1:14528-19071 GCA_015056395.1 Clostridiales bacterium | reverse complement strand
CCTGAACCGGAGCCCGAGCCCGAACCGGAGCCGGAACCCGAACCGGAGCCGGAGCCGGAACCCGAGCCGGAAGCCGAGGAATGAGCTGACTCAGATCAAAACGAAAGCGGAGCTGCCAATAAAAAGGCGGCTCCGTATTCATTTGTATCATCTTAGCACGAGGGACGGTTTGTGCGAAAACATCATACATTGACATGTATCTATAGGATCATCCTATAACTGTTTTCATCCTCTGTCTGTGTCACGCTTGGCATGGGTGTTCTCCGTGTTGACAGAACACAGAGAACCATACCCCGTGTTTGCCTTTGTTTTCAAATGTCACCATATTGACGCTTTTCCATCACAATTCCCGCCGCATTCAGGTTGAAAAGGTCTGCGGGATGCGGTAAAATGTTACTATCCGTATCATGCCCAAAGGTATGCATTGGAGGGGTAAACGTGCAGGGCATTCCGAACCACGATCTGAGTTACACGCAAAACCGCGAGCTGAGCTGGCTCAGGTTCAATGAACGCGTGCTGGCCGAGGCCGCGGATCCGAACGTGCCGCTGATCGAGCGGCTGCGCTTCGTATCCATATTCACATCCAACCTGGACGAGTTCTTCATGGTGCGCGTGGGCAGCCTGTTCGACCTTAACCTCATGGCGCCCACGGACAGGGACAACAAGTCCGGTGAGACGCCCAGCGAACAGCTGGACGCCATATTCGCCGCGGTGCACCCGCTGATCGAACGGCGCGACGCGATACTGCGCGCGCTGAACGACGAGCTGAGCCGCGCGGGCGTGGCGGAGATCCCCTATGAGGCGCTCACGGACGTGCAGCGCGCCTATGTGCGCGACTACTACAGGGAGTTCATAAAGCCGCTGCTCTCGCCGCAGATCATCGACAGGAGCCACCCGTTCCCGTTCCTGAAGAACAAGGCGCTCTACGTCGCCGCGCTTTTGAGCGGGCCCGTGCTCAAGGCCGCGCCCGGCAAGGCCGGCGGCAAGTCCGGCGACAAGGCGAAGGCCGCCGAAAAGGCCAAGGGCGGCGACAAGCTCAAGGCGAGCGAAAAGGCCAAGGCCCCCGAGAAGGCGAAGGCGCTGATCGGCATCGTCGACGTGCCGTCCTCCGTGCCCCCCATCATCATGCTGCCCGGCGGCAACACGCAGTTCATACGCACGGAGAGCGTGGTCGCGGCGCACGTGAAGAAGACTTTCAAGATCTATACCGTGGAGGAGCAGGCCGTCATATCCGTGACGCGCAACGCGGACATCTCCATGGACGAGGAGAAGTTCGACGAGGACGTGCCGGATTACCTGAACTACATGTCCCGCCTGGTCAAGAAGCGCGAACGCTTGGCGCCCGTGCGGCTGGAGCTGCAGGGCAGCGCGCCGCGCCTCGCCAAGCACCTTGCGCAGAGCCTGAAGCTCGACATGCGGCAGGTCTATACCTGCGACGCGCCGCTCAAGCTGGGCTATGCCTACCAGCTGGACAAGTGCCCCGCCAACATGTACTACGCGCCGCACCCGCCGGTCTATCCGGACTATCTGGACCGCGAGAGGCCCATGGCGGAGCAGATACGCGAGCGCGATATACTGCTGTTCTATCCCTACCAGAGCATGCAGCCCTTCCTGGACCTGCTCAAGCAGAGCGCGTCCGACCCGGCCGTCGTGTCCATCAAGATCACGATATACCGCCTTGCGCGCAATTCCGCCATCGCCAAATCCCTGTGCGAGGCGGCGGAGAACGGCAAAAGCGTCACTGTGCTTATGGAGCTGCGCGCGCGCTTTGACGAACAGAACAACATCGAGTGGACGCGCGAGCTGGAGGAGGCCGGCTGCCGCATACTCTACGGCCCGGAGGGCTACAAGTGCCACGCGAAGATATGCCTGATCACCCGCCGCGAGCGGCAGGGCTTCAGCTACATCACGCAGGTGGGCACCGGGAATTACAACGAAAAGACCTCGACTCTGTACACGGACTTCTGCATGATGACGGCCGACCCGGGCATCGCGCAGGACGCCGTATCGTTCTTTGAGAACATGCAGATCGGCAACCTGTCCGACGAATACGAGCAGCTGCTGGTCGCGCCGCTGGCGATGAAGTCGCGCCTGATCGACATGATCGACGGGCAGATCGCATTAGGCAGCCGCGGGCGCATCATCATAAAAGCCAACTCCGTGACTGAGCGCGAGCTGATCGACAAGCTCATGGAGGCCTCGTGCGCCGGCGTCAGCATAGACCTGATCATACGCGGCATATGCTGCATCGTGCCGGGCGTGCCGGGCAAGACCGAGAACATTCGCGTGCGCAGCATCGTGGGCCGCTTCCTGGAGCATTCGCGCATATACAGCTTCGGCGAGGGCGACAACCGCCGCCTCTACCTCTCCAGCGCGGACATCATGACGCGCAACCAGCTGCGCCGCGTCGAGGTGGGCGCGCCTGTGCGCTCCGAGGAGATACGGCAGGTGCTGATCGACTATCTGGAGAGGCTGCTCAAGGACAACACGAAGGCGTGGAAGCTCGAGAGCGACGGCACCTATACCGACGTCGTGCCCGCTCCCGGCGAAGAGGTGCGCTCGGTACAGACGTGGTACCTGGACAACCCGCTCAGGCTGCGCGCCTCCGCGCCGGCCAGGACGGGGCTCAGGCAGAGGCTGCGCCGGTTCTGGGAGCGCGGCGGGAAGCAGGTATGAGCGCGGACACGCCCCTCGCGCTGGACGTGATCGCGCACATGCGCACGGACTTCCCGGACAAGTTCGGGCTGCCGCGACAGAGCGGCCTGGCCGAACACCTGATGGGAAGGATCGTGTTCGAGCCGAAGTACCGCGACCAAAACGCGCTGCGCGGCATCGAGGGCTTCTCGCACCTGTGGCTGATATGGGGCTTTTCCGAGGCCGTACGGGAGAAGTGGTCGCCCACCGTGCGCCCGCCGCGCCTGGGCGGCAACCGCGCCATGGGCGTGTTCGCGACGCGCTCGCCCTTCCGCCCGAACCCGCTGGGCCTGAGCTGCGTGCGCTTCGAACGCCTCGAGGACGTCCCGGGGCTGGGCACGACCGTGGTCGTGCGCGGCATCGACATGACGGACATGACGCCGGTGTACGACATCAAGCCCTACATCCCCTACGCCGACAGCCGTCCGGACGCGCTGGGTGGCTTCACGGACGGCACGGAATGGCATCCGCTCGAGGTGGCGATACCGCCCGAGCTGGCGCGCGCGCTGCCGGACGACGCAATGGCCGGACTCAGGGAAGCGCTCGCGCAGGACCCCCGCCCCGCGTACAGACGCGGCGACGCGAGGGTATTCGGCATGGACTACGCCGGATGCGACGTGCGGTTCAGGGTCATCGACGGGAAATGCGAAGTGGTCAGTATAATTCGGAATTCGGAATGCGGAATGCGGAATCAATAGCCTTAAAACCGAAGGCGTGACCCGATTACTCATTCCTCATTCCTCATTACTCATTCAAACTGGAGGTTTCATCATGAATACATTCGCCTTTATCGGCATGGGCAACATGGCGCGCGCCATCGCGGACGGCTTCATCGCGTCCGGCCGCATCGAAGGAAAAAACATGCGCGCCTACGCGCCGCACTTCGAAAGGCTGGAGGCCTATTGTGCGCCGCGCGGCATATGCGCCTGCCATTCGACATCCGAGGCGCTGGACGGCGCGGACACGGTCATCATGGCCGTAAAGCCCTACATACTCCCCGGCGTGCTCGAAGAGTACGGGCAGGCGCTCGCCGGCAAGGCAGTGCTCTCGGTCGTGACCGGCTGGACACTGGAAAGGTACCGCGAGGCGCTGGGCGACATCGCGCGCGTGCAGTACGTCATGCCGAACACGCCCTGCTCCGTGCGCGCGGGCATGCTGCTTTTTGAGGAGGCGACATCCCTGACCGAGCAGGAGCGCGCCGAGGCGCTGGATCTGTTCGCGTGCATGGGCGAGGTCGCCGTGCTGCCCACCCATCTGATGGCGACGGGCGCGGCGGTGTCCGGCTGCGGACCTGCGTTCGTGGCGATGATGATCGAGGCCATGGCGGACGCCGGCGTGAAGTACGGCCTGCCGCGCGCCACCGCGTACAAGCTCGCAAGCCAGACCGCGCTGGGCACGGGGCGTATGCAGCTCGAGACCGGCGCGCATCCCGGCGCGATCAAGGACGGCGTGTGCTCGCCGGGCGGCACGACCATAAGGGGCGTAGAGGCGCTCGAGGCCGCGGGCATGCGCTTTGCGTTCATGGACGCCGTCAGGGCGGTCATGGACGCGAGTAAGTAATTCGGAGTTCGGAATTCGGAATCATTGGCTGGGGGAGCGGTGCGGTCGCACTGTGGTGAGTATGGCGGGTGGCCGTAGGGGCGCCGCTTGCTGCGCCCGCGTCTTTCCCCTAAGGTTGCGCTCACGCGCGGCGGACGCCTTGAATGGCGTCCCTACGGAATTCGCCCGCATCGTCCCTTGCCTTCATGGACGCCGTCAGGGCGGTCATGGATGTGAGTAAGTAATTCGGAGTTCGGAATTCGGAATTCGGAATTATTGGCTGGCGGAGCGGTGCGGTCGCGCCGTGGTG
>SVGK01000028.1:0-14518 GCA_015056395.1 Clostridiales bacterium | reverse complement strand
GTGAGTAAGTAATTCGGAGTTCGGAATTCGGAATTCGGAATTATTGGCTGGCGGAGCGGTGCGGTCGCGCCGTGGTGAGTATGGCGGGAGGATGTTGCGCTCACGCGCGGCGGACGCCTTGAATGGCGTCCCTACGGGATCCGCGCGCATCGTCCCTTGCCTTCATGGACGCCGTCAGGGCGGTCATGGACGTGAGTAAGTAATTCGGAGTTCGGAATTCGGAATTCGGAATTATTGGCTGGCGGAGCGGTGCGGTCGCGCCGTGGTGAGTATGGCGGTAGTCCGTAGGGGCGCCGCTTGCTGCGCCCGCGTCTTTTCCCTAAGGTTGCGCTCACGCGCGGCGGACGCCATGAACGGCGTCCCTGTGTAGCGTCTGTCCATAACAGCACACGCATCTGCGGCCTCAAGGCCGCCATGGACTCAGGTGTCGCAAACACGAACCGTCATATACGTAAAATCGACAGTCTTCCCCGTCGGGGACCGCGGCCCTCGAGGACCAAATAGACCCTCTGCGCGCCGTACCGTTCCCCATACTTCACGACCTGATCTCGGAGGTTTTCCATGCAGCTGATCGAACTTCTCAAGGCGGCGCTGTTCGGCGTGGTCGAAGGCATCGCCGAATGGCTCCCCATATCCTCCACAGCGCACCTCATGCTCCTTGAGCGCATACTGCCGTTCAAGGGCGTGTCCGAGGGTTTCGTCGGCATGTTCGAGGTCGTGATACAGCTGGGCGCGATACTGGCCGTCGTCATCACGCTGTGGAAGCGCATCTGGCCCTTCGGGCGCGACCGCAGCGGCCGCATACGCGCAAAGAAGGCCGTGTGGCTCACTTGGGCCAAGGTGGTCGTGGCGTGTCTGCCTCTGCCTGTGGTGATGGCGCTGGATCTGGATGAGCTGATCGCGGGCGATAACCTGATGGCCATCGCCATAGCGCTGATCGTCGTAGGCCTGCTGTTCATCGTGGTCGAGAACCTGCGCAAGGGCAAGCGCTCCAGCGTGCGCAGGCTCTCCGACATCACGTTCCCGATGGCTTTCATGATCGGGCTGTGCCAGGCCGTGGCCGCGGTGTTCCCGGGCACCAGCCGCTCCGGCGCGACCATCATAGGCGCGCTGCTGATGGGCATTTCGCGCGGCGTCGCGGTGGAGTTCACGTTCATACTGGCCATACCCGTGATGTTCGCCGCCAGCGCGGTCGACCTTCTGAAGATGGGCTTTGCGCTGCCTGCGGGCGAGCTGGCGCTGCTGGCGGTGGGCGTCGTGACGGCGTTCGCCGTGAGCATGCTGGTGATACGCCCGCTGCTGAACTACATAAAGAAGCACGACTTCAAGCTCTTCGGCGCGTACCGCATCGCGCTGGGCATCGTGATCATCGCCTATCTGCTGCTCATGCGCTGAAAAGCATCCGTGCGCAAACTTGAACGGCCCGTGACATCTGCGTCACGGGCCGTGTTCTGTCGTCGTAGCGTTATCGGAACGGCATGGTGGATGCGGATCGCCTATCGTCCGCCTCTGCCTTCCCTCTCCCTCTCCATGATCTTCGCGTCCACCAGCGTCCTGTACCACCTTTGGTACATCCAGTGGTACACGAAGCCCTGCTTCCCGTCCAGGAAGCCGAGGCGGATTACGTAATTGTAGATGAACAAAAGCCATGGGCGCACGAACTTCGGAAAGCGATAGTAGATCAGGAACTTCTTCCGCCGGGTCGCGATCAGCTTCTCGTCACCCACGCCGCGCAGGTCGTTCTCGCCGCGGGCGAAGCGCTCCCTGTCGACGAAGTAGTCGTCCGCCTCGCGGTCGGCATAGCCGTTCATCTTGGCGATCCACGTGCCCAGATCCTTGTAGTCCCTGTGCGTGAAGCGGTGCTTCGCCTCGACCGCGCGGCCGTCGGTCAATATCGTGTGCTCGTCCATGCGACGCTTTTCGATGAAGCCGTGCCCGTATTTGAAGGCGACGATCTTGCGCTTCTTCGCGCCGCCGTGGTCTATGCGCCGGCCCATGAAGTAGAAGTGAGACTCCGTGATCACGCCGTTCACGTCGTCGTCGGCGTGCGCGCCCAGCAGCGTCTCGAGCTCCGCGCACAGTTCGGGCGTATAGTACTCGTCCGCGTCCACGCGCAGTACCCATTTTGTCGTTATGCCCAGGTTTTCGAGCGCCCAGTTGAACTGCGTGGCGTAGTCATAGAACGGGTGCTCGATCACCTCCGCGCCAAGCGTCCGCGCCATTTCGCGCGTTGAGTCCCTGCTGCCGCTGTCCACCACGCATATGCGCTCCGGCAGCGTACCCAGCGCGCGTATGCACGACTCGATGTTCTTCTCTTCGTCCTTCGTCAGTATAATCGCGGTGAGGCTCGCCATCGTCACGCGCCTCCCTTCCCGGAGGCGTCCCTGCGGATGCGCGCGCTCACGTCGTCGTTGAAGCCCTCCGCGCGCTCCGGCTGGAACACCGTCTTGAACGTGAGCAGCAGCAGCTTGAAATCCAGTATCATCGACTGGTTCTCGATGTAGATCAGGTCGAGCTTCAGCTTGTCCTCCGGCGACGTGTTGTACTTGCCGTAGACCTGCGCATACCCCGTCAGGCCGCCCTTCACAGCCAGCCTGTAGCGGAACTGCGGAAGCTGCGCCTCATAGAGCGCGACGTGCTCCGTGCGCTCCGGGCGCGGCCCGACCACGCTCATGTCGCCCTTGAGCACGTTCAGAAGCTGCGGCGTCTCGTCCAGGCGCGTCTTGCGCAGCACGCGCCCCACGCGCGTCACGCGCGGATCCCCCGCGGTAGCGGGCGTCACGCCCATGCGCTCCGCATCCACGACCATGCTGCGGAACTTGAGCATCGTGAATTCGCGTCCGTCCTTCGTCACACGCTTCTGGCGGAAGAACACGGGGCCGCCGTCCTCCGCCTTGACCGCGATGGCTGAGAGCAGCATGAACGGCGAGAGCACCGCCAGCACCACGACGGACACGACCAGGTCGAACGCGCGCTTGCCCACGCCGCCGCGCTGGTGCTCCATGGCGTAGTCGTAGCGCATGAGCGGCGTATCGAGGAAGTTCTTGACCGTACAGCCCCGCTGTATGATGTCCACGAACTCCGGCACGAAGTAGAACGGCTTGTGTTCGGCCATGCACGCCTCGATGAAGGCGTCGCGCCTCTGCGTCGATGTGTCCACGAACATCACCGCCTCACAGTCGCGTATACCCGCCAGCACGTCCGCCTCACGCGACTCGTGCACGACCTTCGGAAATACGAACAGGTGCCCGTAGTGCGAACGCAGCCTGCCTATGAAGCGCTTCGCGCGCGCGCGGTCCTCGGGGCCTCCGTAGACCAGCATGGTCGGCGTGGGCGTGATGACCAGGTACAGTATACGCTTGACGATGAGTACGATGACCGTCGTGCCGACCAGCTGCAGAGCCACGATGATCGCGCCGGGGACGATGTTGACGTACTGTCTGCGTATCAGGCAGACCGCCGCGTACATGACCAGGTCGGCCAGCCCGAACGATATGAACTGCGAGAGCACCGTGTCGCCCACGGACGTGGACGCGAAGGCATAGCCCCTGTAGAGCTTGCTCAGCCAGCGGTAGAGCAGCGCGTAGACGAGCATCGCGCCGACGAAGCCCTCCGGCCTGTGAGAACGGAAGGCGTAGGCGTTGTAATAGGCGCGCCAGACAAACGCGAACAGACCCACGTTGACGATGAAAAGCAACAGGGTCGCAAATGTGGTATAGCGCTTGTCCTTCACGAATACAACACCGCCTTGAGGTCAATTAAGAATTCAGAATTAAGAATCAAGAATCAATGGCCGGCGGCGAGGCGCCGGCGGATCGGATGGAAAGGGGGGAAAATGCTTTGGGGGCCTTGAGGGACTTTGGACGTTTTTTTGTAATTCAGAATGCAGAATTCAGAATTCAGAATCAATGGCCGGCGGCGAAGTGCCAGCGGATCGTTCGGAGGAAGTAACATGGCAAATGTTCCGTAGGGACGCTATCCATGGCGCCCGTTCCCCGATCGTCGTACACTCATCACCCATCCGTCGTGCAGGCAAGGCAGGCCTCGCCCCTACGGGCACGCCCATCCGGCCATCCATTCCTCATTCCTCATTACTCATTCCTCATTCTTCACGCATGCGCGGACGCCATGAATGGCGTCCCTGCGTCGAGTCGGAATGCAGCGTCTGGATCTCAGGCCATTAACTGTCAACTGTTCACTGTCAACTGTCAACTGTTAACTGTTAACTCTTCACTCCTCACTCCTAACTCCTAACTCCCTACATCTTCCCCGCGGTCTTCGCCGCCAGCGCCGCGTTGTTGTACACCAGCCTTATGTTGCTTGCGAGGCTGTCGCCGCCGGTGATGTCCTTGATCTTCGCAAGCAGGAAGGGCGTGGTCTGCTTGCCGTGTATGCCCAGCTTCACGCTCTCCTCCACGGCCTCGTCGATGGCCTTGTTGATGACGTCGGGATCCATCGAATACTCCTCCGGGATCGGGTTGGTCACCAGCATGCCGCCCTTCAGGCCCATGTCGAGCTTCGCGCGGAACGCCGCCGCCAACTCCTCGGGCGTGTCCAGCCTGTAGTCCACGCCGAAGCCGGACTTGCGCGTGTAGAACGCGGGCAGCTCCTCCGTGCCGTAGCCGATCACGGTCACGCCCTTCGTCTCGAGCACCTCGAGCGTGAGCCCGAGGTCGAGTATCGACTTCGCGCCCGCGCAGATGACCATCACGGGCGTCTGCGCCAGCTCCTCCAGGTCCGCGGAGATGTCCATGGTCTCCTGCGCGCCGCGGTGCACGCCGCCTATGCCGCCGGTGGCGAACACCTTTATGCCCGCCATCGCCGCGATGATCATGGTGGTCGCCACGGTGGTCGCGCCGTCCATGCCCTTCGCCACGATCACGGGCAGGTCGCGCCTGGACGTCTTCGGCACGTCGTAGCCCTTCTTGCCCAGGTATTCGATCTGATCCTTGGAAAGCCCCGCCTTCAGGCGTCCGCCTATGATCGCGATGGTCGCCGGCACGGCGCCGTTCTCGCGTATGATGCGCTCCACGTTGAGCGCCGTTTCGACGTTCTGCGGATAGGGCATGCCGTGGGAGATTATGGTCGACTCGAGCGCCACGACGGGCTTTCCGTTTTCAAGCGCCTCCTTCACCTCGGGCGCGATGTCCAGATAGCGGTTCACATCCATTTTTGATCTCCTCCTGTCATTCTTCCGTGGTCAGGTATTCCCTCTTCACATAGCCTTCGAGCTCCGCCGTCCTTATGGCGACCCACCCGTTCTCGTCCTCCGCGCTCGTCACGATGACCTGCCGCCCGTTCTCGAAGCGGTCGAGTATCGCGGAAGACGTCGTGGGCATCTGGCGCACGTTCAGCATGGACGCGCCGTCCGTCACGTTCACCGTGGCGATGTACTCGCCCGGCTGCGGCTCCGGCAGCGGCGCGGGCGACGGCGTCGGCACGGGATAACCCGTATCCGCGCCGGCCGGCAGCGCCTCCAGCGCCGTGGGCGCGGGGCGCTGGTACGCCATGCGCTCGAGCGCCATGCCCGGGTAGTAGAACGAGAGTATGTCGAACACGCTCAGCTCCTCCACGCCCGCCATGCGCTGCGCGCCGCGCTGGCTCATGCCCACGCCGTGGCCGAAGCGCCTCGTCGTCAGCGTGAATCCGCCGTCCGTCTTCTCCGCCGTGACCAGCTCGTAGTTCCCGCCGCTGATGCGAAGGCCAAGCGGCTCCTTGACATCCGTGAAGAAGTCGAGCAGCACGGTATACGTCTCTTCATCGTAGATGACGGGCGTTTCGATCGTGGGCGCGGGCGTGTCCAGCTCGAACACGGAGGCCTCCTCTTCCGTGGGCGCGGGTGTCGGCGAAGGCGTGTCGGTGGGCGCGGGCGTATCGCTCGCCGCAGGCGTGTCACCGGGCGCGGACGCGCCGTCCGTCGCGGGCGTTTCGCTCGGCGCGGGCGTGAGCGTGGGCGACGGCGTGTGCCTGAGCACGGAACAGCGCGCCGTGAACGCAAGCTTCGTAAAGTGCTTCGATCCCGCGGGCACGGGATCCGTCGGCACGACGTCCGTGATACTGATCAGGCGGAAGCTCGAGTCGATCTGCGCGTCCAGCGCGTCCAGCACCAGCCCCATCATAAGCGTGTTGTCGCTCAGGTCGGCGGCGAAGGACGCGGTGCGCACCTCGCACAGCGGATTGGCGATGTCATAGGGATCCGCGCGGCGCTCTATGTAGCCGTCCGAGGCGTCCGGCCACACGTCGCTGGGCAGCGCGATCTCGCCGCCGTTGCTTGCGGTGTAGTAGCACATCGCGTAGCCGCCCTCATAGACGCCCACCTCGCCGTCCGTCTCCGAGACCGCCTGCGCCACGTTGACGAACGCGGCGTCCGTGCCGCGGTAGACCTGGTCGGATGTCGTGTCCGTCACGTCGTAGTCGCGCGTGCCGGCGCCCGCCTTGCGGGAGAGCACGTATGTGCGCGCCGCGACCGCCTGCGCCTTCAGCGCCTCGACGGGCCAGCTGTCGCTCATCTCATAGGCGACGACGCCGGGCAGGTATTCCTCCACGTCCATGGTGAGCACGCAGCGCAGCGCGCCGGCCATCACGGTCACGTGCAGGCTCCCGGGGTAGACGTTGTCGCGGCCGGACTCGCGTATCGTGAAGCCGCCGCGCTCCTCCTCGTTCAGGCCGTGCCGCCTGAGCGTGACGCTCTCGCCCGCGTCCATCCACAGGCCGCCCACGCCCAGCCAGACATGGCCCTCGGAGGCCAGCAGCGTGACGGTCGTGCCGTCCAGGAACTGCGCGCGGCGCGCGCCCTCCAGCGCATACAGGCCGTTGAGCGTCAGGTGCAGCATCGTGGGGTTGTTGAACGATTGCAGCAGCACGCGCACCTGGCCGTCGTCCGTCAGCGCGGAGACGGGTATCTCGGGCGCGGGCGTCGGCGCGGGCGTCGGCGCGATGGTCGGCGCGGGCGCGAACGTCGAAAGGAAGGAGAGCTCTCCCTCCTCAGCCGGCGCGAACGCGCACAGCATGAGCGCTATCAAGAGCGCCGTGATGCGCAACAGCGATGATCGCATGATGACCTCCCTTCAGGGAACAGCGGGGGAAGCGGGAGTTTGGAGTGAGTTAGGAGTGAGGAGTTAGGAGTGAGGAGTTTGAATGCCGAGGCGGCTTTAGTCGATCGTCGTCGGCCGGGACTTTGGTTCGTAAATCAACCTGCTGCATGGATTGCATCCGCTGCGAGCACATAAATGCAGCGGCTCCAGGCAGAGCAGTGAACAGTTAACAGTTAACAATTATTTGCCGGCGTTCATCCATCGCAGGTATCCGGCCATCCACTCCCCACTCCTCCAATGGAAGTTAACAGTTAACAGTGAACAGTTATTAGCCGGTGTACATCCATCGCAGTTATCCGGCTATTCACTCCTAACTCCTCACTCCTAACTCCTAACTAACCTCACTCCTCACTCCTAACTCCTAACTGATTTCCAACTCGACCGATCCGATCTCCGCCCCGCCATTAACTGTTACTTGTTAATTGTTAATTGTCAATTGTCCCGCAGCGACTTCAGGCTGATCTCGCAGCTCTCCAGCGGGTCGCACGTATATTCTTCCTGCTCGACGATGAAGTGCTCCGTGCCGATCTGCTGCCCCAGGCGCACGATCGCCTCGAAATCCAGCACGCCCGCGCCGATCTCCACGTTCGCCCTGCGGTCCGGCCCGAGCTCCTTCAGATGCATCAGCGGCTGGCGGCCGGCGTAGCGGCGTATGAAGGTGAGCGGGTCATAGCCCGCGTAGGCGACCCAGAACACGTCGAACTCCGCAAACACGTCGGGCTCCGTGTTTTTGAGCAGCGTGTCCATCAGCGTCTCGCCCCTGTCGACCTTGAACTCGTGCGCGTGGTTGTGGTACCCCAAACGCAGGCCGTGAGGACGCAGCTTCGCCGCAGTCTCGTTCATCACGTCTGCAAAGCGCAGCGCGTCGTCGTGCGTGGCCATGTCCTGCCACGGGCATACCAGGTAGGGGTTGCCGAGCGCCAGGTTCATCTCGATCTGCTCAGCAAGCTCCTCGTCCGTCTTGGGCAGCCTGCCGAAGTGCGTGCCGTAGCAGGCAAGTCCGTTGTCGTCAAGCAGCTGCCTGAGCGCCCTTGGCGCAAGCCCGCCGTAGCCCGCGAACTCCACGCCCGCATAGCCCATGCGCGCGACGCGCTCGATCGTCCCGGTGAAATCCTCAGCCATCGCTTCGCGCAGCGAATAGAGCTGAAGGCCGACTTTGTCGATCAGTGCCATGGAAGAACCTCCTTCAGTATGGTCGTGTCAAAGGGAATCGATCTGCATGCGCTCATTATATCACATAAGTGTAAAATGGGCAAATCCATATTTGCGCTCATTCGCACAAGCCGCAAAGCGCGCGGAATTTTCTTCCATATATATCTTGACAACGGAAACGATTCATGGAATAATGGTAAACTGTCAGCAGTGGTCGGACCACGGGATGCAGGGTCCGGCCGCTTCCGCGCCCTTTACGGGCCGCATACGGCATCCCACTTTACAGACCCCGGAGGTATCATCCCATGGCAAACAAACTGGTCATCGTCGAATCGCCCGCGAAGGCGAAGACGATCGGAAAATTCCTCGGCCGCGGCTATAAGGTCGAAGCTTCACAGGGACACGTGCGCGACCTGCCCAAATCGCAGCTCGGCGTCAGCCCCGAGGACGACTTCGAGCCCAAATACATCACCATACGCGGCCGCGGCGAGATATTGGCGCGCATCCGCAAGGAAGCGAAGAACGCCTCGAAGATATTCCTGGCGACAGACCCTGACCGCGAGGGCGAGGCCATATCGTGGCACCTGGCCAACGTGCTGGGCATCGACGAAAAGAGCCTCTGCCGCATTGAGTTCAACGAGGTCACGTCCACCGCCGTGAAGGCCGCGGTGAAGAAGCCCCGCGCCATCGACATGGACCTGGTCGACGCGCAGCAGGCGCGCCGCGTGCTGGACAGGCTGGTGGGCTACCAGATCAGCCCGCTTTTGTGGCGCAAGATCAAGAAGGGCCTGAGCGCAGGCCGCGTGCAGTCCGTCGCCGTGCGCATGATCTGCGACCGCGAGGCGGAGATCGAAGCGTTCATACCGGACGAATACTGGACGCTGGACGCTTCGTTCCGCTTCGACAAGGCCACGATACGCGCCCATTACGTAGGCGAAGGCGACGAGAAGCGCGCGCTGGAGACGCAGGCGGACGCCATGAAGGTGGTCGAGGCCTGCGAGGGCGCCGCGTTCCACATCGCGCAGCTCAGGAAGGGCGAGCGCAGGAAGTATCCCGCCGCGCCGTTCACGACGTCGAACCTGCAGCAGGAGGCCTCGCGCAAGCTCAACTTCACCACGCAGAAGACCATGCAGATCGCCCAGCAGCTCTACGAGGGTGTCGACCTGAAGGGCGAGGGCAGCCAGGGCCTGGTCACATACATCCGCACGGACTCCGTGCGCACCGCCGACGAGGCGCTGGCCGCGCTGCGCGGGCATATACTCGAGACCTACGGCGAGGACTACCTGCCCCAGGAGCCCAACCAGTACAAGACGCGCTCGTCCGCGCAGGACGCGCACGAGGCGATACGTCCCACCAGCGTGGCGCGCACGCCCGAGAGCATCAAGGCGGACCTGACGCGCGACCAGTTCAAGCTCTACAAGCTGATCTATGACCGCTTCATCGCAAGCCAGATGACCCCGGCGGTGTATGACACGCTCGCGGTGGACATAGACGCGTCCACGGGGCCGCGCTTCCACAGCAACGCCCAGAAGCTGCGCTTCCCCGGCTTCACCGTGGTGTACGAAGAGGGACAGGATGACACCGAGGAGGAGGTCAACGCACGCACGCTGCCCGAGCTGGCCGAGGGCCAACCCGCCGGCTACGCCGACCCCGACCCGCAGCAGCACTTCACGCAGCCGCCGCCCCGCTACACCGAGGCCAGCCTCGTGCGCGCGCTGGAGGAAAAGGGCATAGGCAGGCCGTCCACCTACTCCCCCACCATATCCACCATCATCAACCGCGGCTATGTCGCGCGCGAGAGCAAGCGCCTGATACCCACGGAGCTCGGCACCATCGTTGACGACGTGATGCGCGAGAACTTCCCGCAGATCGTCGACATAGCGTTCACCGCAGACATGGAGAACGAGCTGGACCAGGTCGAGGCGGGAGAACGCGAATGGCATTCCGTGATACGCGAATTCTACGGCCCGTTCGAGGAGACGCTCGAAAAGGCCGACAAGAACATCGAAAAGATCGACATCGCCGACCAGGTCTCGGACGTGCCGTGCGACAAGTGCGGCGCCATGATGGTCTATAAGATCAGCCGCTACGGCCGCTTCCTGGCCTGCCCGAACTTCCCGGAGTGCCGCAACACCATGCCGCTGCTCAAGCAGATCGGCGTGGCGTGCCCCAAGTGCGGCGGACAGCTCCTGGAGCGCGTCAGCAAGAAGGGACGCAAGTTCTACGGCTGCGAGCACTATCCGGACTGCGACTTCGTGTCCTGGGACCTGCCCGTGAGCGAGCGCTGCCCGGTCTGCGGCAGCCCCATGGTGTTCAAGCGCGGCGCGAAGGGCGCACGCTTCCACGTCTGCACGAACGAGACCTGCCGCCACAGGGTCGAGCTGGAGGGCGAGGCCGATGAGTGACCGCGTGACCGTGGTCGGCGCCGGTCTGGCCGGCTGCGAGGCCGCCTGGCAGCTTGCGAAGCGCGGCATACCAGTAGACCTGATCGAGATGAAGCCCGTCAGATACTCCCCCGCCCACCACATGGAGGGCTTTGCGGAGCTGGTCTGCTCCAATTCGCTGAAGGCGGAGGACATGACGAACGCCTCGGGCCTGCTGAAGGCCGAGATGCGCATGATGGACTCGCTGATACTGTCCGCCGCCGAGGGCGCGCGCGTGCCCGCGGGCGGCGCGCTGGCTGTCGACCGCGACCGCTTCTCCGCCCAGGTGACGCGCGCCATCAGCGATCATCCGCTGATCACGGTGCGGCGCGAGGTGGTGGATGAGGTGCCGCATACGCCGTGCATCATCGCCACGGGACCGCTGACGGACCAAGGCCTGGTCAAGGCCATCGAAGCGCTGCCCGGCGCAAGGTCGCTGCACTTCTTCGACGCCGCCGCGCCCATCGTCACCGCGGAATCGCTGGACATGGACAAGGTCTTCCGCGCGTCCCGCTACGGCAAGGGCTCCGACTATTTGAACTGCCCCATGACGAAGGAGCAGTACGACGCCTTCTACGACGCGCTGGTCTCCGCGGAGCTGGCCGAGCTGCACGACTTTGAAAAGAAGCTCGTGTTCGAGGGCTGCCTTGCGGTGGAGATACTGGCGTCGCGCGGTAGGCAGACACTGGCGTTCGGGCCGCTCAAGCCCGTGGGGCTCAGGGACCCGCACACGGGCAGGGAGCCCTACGCTGTGGTGCAGCTCAGACAGGAGAACGAGCACGGCACGCTGTACAACATGGTGGGCTTCCAGACGCGCCTCAAATGGGGCGAGCAAAAGCGCGTGTTCTCGATGATACCCGGGCTCGAGCACGCCGAATTCGCACGCTATGGCGTGATGCACAGGAACACATATTTGAACAGTCCGGACATGCTCGCGTCGAACTACGCGCTGGCGACGGACCCGCTGATGCGCTTCGCCGGACAGCTGACGGGCGTGGAGGGCTACATGGAATCCACCGCCTCGGGCCTCGTCGCCGCTGTGGGGCTTGCCTGCGCGCTCTCCGGCAGGCCCGAGCCGGACTTCACCAGCATGACCGTGCTGGGGGCGCTTGCAAAGCACGTCGTGACGCGCACGCCCAACTTCCAGCCCATGAACGCGAATTTCGGGCTGCTCGAACCGCTGACCGAGCGCGTCAGGGGCAAGCGCGAGCGCTACCAGCGCCAGGCTGAGCGTTCGCTTCAAGTATTAACGGAGGTCAAAAACCGCTATGAGCTATGACAACGATGTGAAAAGCCCCTTCCGCGGCACGACGATATGCGCCGTGTCCCGCAACGGCCGGACGGCCGTGGCCGGCGACGGTCAGGTGACCATGGGCGAGCACACCATCATGAAGGGCACGGCGCGCAAGGTGCGACGCATATACAACGACCGCGTCGTGGTGGGCTTCGCCGGCAGCGTCGCGGACGCGTTCTCGCTCAGTGAAAAATTCGAGGACAAGCTCACGCAGTATTCCGGCAACCTGCCCCGCGCCGCGGTGGAGCTGGCGCAGGACTGGCGCATGGACAAGGCGATGCGCAAGCTGGAGGCCATGCTGATCTGCGCCGACAGGGAGAACCTGATGCTGGTCTCCGGCACGGGCGAGGTGATCGAGCCGGACGACGGCATACTCGCCATAGGCTCCGGCGGCAACTACGCGCTGGCCGCGGCGCGCGCGCTGATCGCCAACACGGACCTCTCCGCGGAGGAGATCGCGCGCAAGGCGCTCGAGATCGCCTCGGAGATCTGCGTGTACACCAACGGGAACATCGTGGTGGAGGTGCTCAATGACTGAACTCACGCCCCGCGAGATCGTGCGGGAACTGGACCGCTATATCATAGGACAGGACGATGCCAAGCGCGCCGTGGCCGTCGCGCTGCGCAACCGCTACCGCCGCGCGCAGCTGCCTGAGGACATACGCGAAGAGGTCACGCCCAAGAACATACTGATGATCGGACCTACGGGCGTGGGCAAGACCGAGATCGCGCGCAGGCTCGCAAAGCTGGTCGACGCGCCCTTCATAAAGGTCGAGGCCACCAAGTTCACCGAGGTGGGCTATGTGGGCCGCGACGTGGAATCCATCGTGCGCGACCTGGTCGAGGCCGCCATACGCCTGGTCAAGGAGCAGCACGGCAGGCAGGTCCGCGGCCGCGCGCGCGCGCAGGCGGAGGACCGCCTGGTCGAACTGCTCTCCGGCGCGACGAAGAAGCGCAAGTCCGCGAACCCCATCGACATACTCCTGGGCAACCGCCCCAAGGAGCCGGAGCTTTCGCCCGAGGACAGGGACAAGCTGGTGGTGCAGCAGGACGACGTGCGCACGAGGCTGCGCGCTGGACAGATGGAGCACGAGATCGTCGAGATCGAGGTCGAAGAGGTCAGGCCCATGTCCGAGATCCCGGGCATGGACGTCAACATGAACGACATGCTCTCCGGCATCATACCCAAGAAGACCAAGCTGCGCAAGGTCGAAGTGCGCGAGGCGCGCAAGATATTGGAGGCTGAGGAAGAAGACAACCTGATCGACATGGACCAGGTCTATACCGAGGCCATAGACCGCGCCGAGCAGCACGGCATCGTGTTCCTGGACGAGATCGACAAGGTCGCCGGACGCGGCGGCGGGAGCGGTCCCGACGTCTCGCGCGAGGGCGTGCAGCGCGACATACTGCCCATCGTGGAGGGCTCGACCGTGAACACGAAGTACGGGCCCGTCAAGACGGACCACATGCTGTTCATCGCCGCCGGCGCGTTCCACGTGGCGAAGGTCACGGACCTGATCCCCGAGCTGCAGGGCCGCTTCCCCGTGCGCGTGGACCTGAAGCCGCTGTCCGTGGAGGACTACAAGCGCATACTCACGCAGCCCGAGAACGCGCTGATACGACAGTACGAGCTGCTGCTGGGCGTGGACGGCGTGTCGCTGGACTTCACCGACGCCGCGCTTTCGGCCATCGCCGAATGCGCGTGGCAGGACAACGAGACCGGCGAGAACATAGGCGCGCGCCGCCTGCACACGCTGCTTGAACAGATACTGATGGACATCGCCTTCAACGCCGGCGGTGGTGACGCCCCGGAGGTGACCGTCACGGTCGACAAGGAGTATGTGGAGAAGATGCTGGGCGCGGATCTGCACAGGAAAGATGTGAGAAAGTACATTTTATAAATTCGGAATTCGGAATGCGGAATGCGGAATCAATAGCCGGAGCGTCTATTCTGGGCGCTTCGGCTGTTTGTTGATTCAGAATTCAGAATTAAGAATTCAGAATCAATAGCCGGAGAGCTGGGGACAAATTCGGAATTCGGAATGCGGAATTCGGAATCAATAGCCAGAGAATGAGGAATGAGTAACGAATAGTCGTGAGATGTAACTGGGCGAGCGCCATGAATGGTGTCCCTGCGGAGTGTTCGTTTGCGGGGCCATCCGTAGCGGCGGCCTCCAGGCCGCCACGTTCCCTTCTGTGTCATTGGTTCGGGATTCTGGATCAATAGCCGGGGATGATAGGGAATCCACCGTTTTGTGCCTGATGTTCATACTCCTGTACATTCCTGCAAGATCCATCCGTAGCGGCGGCCTCCAGGCCGCCACTTCCCTGCCTTACCCGTTGGGGCAACGCTGTCAACTTTGAACAAGGGCATAACAAATCATAGGTATAGGATATCGGACAAACACCGCCGTAACCCGTAGAGACGCGGCATGCCGCGTCCGCATCGCCCGTGCGGTATCGCAGAGGATGTGGCGGCGTAGACGCCGCCGCTGCGGGATGGCATTACGGACACGGTTTCGGACCGGCCTCCCGTAGGGACGCCATTTATGGCG
>SVGK01000245.1 GCA_015056395.1 Clostridiales bacterium | reverse complement strand
CGCAGGTGAGTTTGATGCTCAATGGAAAGACCTCCTTTTTTCGTTCTCTGGAAGCGAAGCCGTTCCCCGAAAAAGGGCATGGCTCCACGCAGTGAACCTACAGAATCATTATAACGTTTATTCAGTGAGATAGTCAAGACAAACTGCCCGTCAAAGGCGCGTCTTTACAATTTATTCGGATTTCCGACGGGGACGAGCGGCGGGATGCCGGGATGAGAAGGAGAAGTCGCGGACGCGGCATGCCGCGTCCCTGCGGAACAATACCCCCTGCCATTGATTCCAAAACACCCGAAGGGTGTCTGGCGAAGCGTCAATTCCGAATTCTCAATTCCGAATCAATACCGCGTCCCGCCGGCGCGCCGTTCCCGGTCTCGCCAGCGGGGCCCGCTTTCGTTATCCAGATCACAGGTTCGCGTCGAAGTAATCCAGCATCAGCTCGAACTCCTCGGGCAGGTAGTCGTGGTCCAGCCCTTCATAGTAGTGGAACTCGAGCTTGTCGGAGGCGTCGTACAGCGCGTAGACCTGCTCCATCTTGTCCTGTATGTACTTCACGCCGGACAGAGGGCTTCCGATATCCTCCGTGCCCATCAGCTGCACGTAGTTCCTGGGCGCGATCAGGCTGACGACCTGCTCGGTGTCGAAGCGCGCCAGCATGCCGGGCACCCAGTTGAAGAAGGCGTGCCACTTGATGTTGCCCGTCTTTATGAAGTCCTGCATGCGGGTCAGGCAGGCGACGCTGACCGTGACCTTCACGCGCTCGTCCAGCGCCGCAAGCCAGTTCGCGCGCGTTCCGCCCATGCTCATGCCGGTCACGCCTATGCGCGCGGCGTCGACCTCCTCGCGCGAGGACAGGTAGTCCAGCGCGCACTGGTCGTCGCGCAGTATCATGCCCATGTAGGACAGGCCCTGCACGGTGAAGTACTTGTACAGAGAGGCCTCCTCGGCAAGGCCGGTCTCCTTTGCGCCGGTGTCGGGGTCCACGCCGGGGCCCTGGCCGCTGCGCGTCGTGAACGCATAGGCGTCTATGGCCATCACCACATAGCCGCGCTTTATGAACTCGTCGACCAGGGGCTGCCCCTCGTCGGCCAGCGGCCAGGAGAACAGCACCTCGTTCTGGCCCGTCTCGAACTCGTCGCCGTGATAGTGTAGGTACAGTATCGCGGGCGCCTTCCCCTCAAGGCCCTTGGGTATGTAGATCGTGCCCGGCACGTCGTCGCCGTAGGCGTCGTCCATGTAGAACTTCTCGTAGGTCATGATCGGCGTCTCGCCGGTCTCGTAGGTCTCGATCACGGGCGCTTCGGGGCGCGGCGGTATGCTGCCCAGCGTGTCCCAAACCATGGCGCTGATGTCCGCGCGCTGTTCCTCCCAGGCCTCGAGCGTATCCGGCACGACGAGCTCGGGCGTCTCGACCAGGCGGTCCGCCCAGTCCGTCAGCACGACCTTGTCGTCGGAGGCGTTCAGCGGTATGTCTTCGGTGGTCTCGTAGCTCTCCGCCCATGCGGCGGTACACATGAGCAGGGCAAGCATCACGGCAAAGATCCTCTTCATACATCTCCCTCTCTTTCTTTCTATGCTGTCCCGGCGTCGCCGCGCCGGTGTGCCTTCATCTTATCAGCCAATGTCGCCTCCGGTCAAGCGCGCAGGTTTTAAATGCATGCTTGCAATCCATCCCGCGATGTTATAAAATAGCATCAGTGATATCAGGAGGAGCATATGAGCTATCAGGTACTGTACCGCGCGTGGCGTCCCGCCACGTTCACCGAGATCGTCGGCCAGGACGCCGTCATATCCACGCTGCGCCGGCAGGTGGTCACGGGGCGCATTGCACACGCCTATCTGTTCTGCGGCACGCGCGGCACCGGCAAGACCACGGCCAGCAAGGTGCTCTCGCGCGCCATAAACTGCCTCGATCCGCACGACGGCGATCCCTGCGGCGAATGCGAGGTGTGCCGCGCGATACTTGCGGACAACTGCATGGACGTGGTGGAGATCGACGCCGCCAGCAACAACGGCGTGGACGAGATACGCGACCTGCGCGACAAGGTCGCCTATCCGCCCTCCATGGCGCGCTACAAGGTCTACATCATCGACGAGGTGCACATGCTCTCCACCGGCGCGTTCAACGCGCTTTTGAAGACGCTCGAGGAGCCGCCCGCGCACGCCGTGTTCATACTGGCCACCACGGAGCCCCAGCGCCTGCCCGCCACGATACTCTCCCGATGCCAGCGGTTCGACTTCCACCGCATAGGCGCGGAGACCATCGTGGGGCGGCTCAGGGTGGTGCTCGAGGGCATAGGCCGCGAAGCGGACGACGACGCGCTTTACGAGATCGCCCGTGCGGCGGAGGGCGGCATGCGCGACGCGCTGAGCCTTCTGGACAACTGCCTGAGCTACACCGATTCCGTCGTGACGCTCACGCTCGTGCGCGACGTGCTGGGCAGCACGGGACGCGGCTTCCTGTTCGACTTCATGGACGCGCTGATCGCCTTCGACGCGGCGGACACCATGGCGCGCATTGAAGCGCTCATGGACAACGGCAGCGACCCGACCGTGTTCGTGCGCGACCTGACAGCGCATCTGCGCGGGCTGCTGCTGGCGCCGCTCTCCGGCGACATCGCGCAGCGGCTCGAGATCACGCAGGAGGACGCCGCGCGCTTCGACGAACAGTCAAAGCGCATCTCCGTGGAGCGCGTGACGCGGCTGATGGACCTGTTCATCCGCGCGGAGAGCGACATGAAGTGGGCCTCGCGCCCGCGCACGGTGCTCGAGCTGGCCGCCATGCGCGCCTGCCACCCCGAGGACGAGGCGGACGCCGGGCTGAACGAGCGCCTGGACAGGCTGGAGGCCATGCTGAAGAGCGGCGCCGCGCTCCCCCGCCCCGCCGCCAAGCCCGCCGCGGCCCCGCCGCCCAAGGCGCGCGCGCAGGCGCAGCCCGCAAAGCGCGGGCCCGCCGCGCCGCCGCCCGAGGAATACCTCGAGGGCCTGCGCAGGCTCACCGAGGAGAACGCGTCGCTCAAGAGGTTCCTGTCGCAGATGCAGTTCGCGTCGTTCGAGGAGGGGCTGCTCTCTGTCGAGTTCGACAAGTCCGAGCGCATGAGCATGAACGTATTGGAAAAGAACCGCGACAAGTTAGAGGACGGCTTCTCGCAGGCCTTCGGCCAGCCCGTACACCTGAACATGCAGGTCGCGGGCGCGGCGCCGGCCTCGGACAAGATCGACCCGGAGGTGCGCAAGACGCTCGAGATGGCCACGAACGTGTTCCCCCGCGAGATCATCACCGTGACCGACTGAGCGGGACGGCGAGGACCGTCTCAGCTGTCCCATGAAAGGCGGATCGACATGATCTACACATTGGAGGATATCCGGGAAAGGGCCGTGCCCATCGCGAAGAAGTACGGCATCAGACGCCTTGGCCTGTTCGGCTCCTATGCAAGAGGGGAGCAGGACAGGGACAGCGATCTGGATTTCCTGATCGATGAAGGGAAGATGAAGGGGCTGTTCCAGTACATGGGTTTTGTGCTGGATCTGGAGGAGGCCTTCGGCTGCCACGTGGACGTCGTCATGGACGGCATCGAAGACACGGATTTTCTACGACATATCAAATCCGACGAGGTAGTTTTGTATGAAGCAGGCTGACAGGACGATCATCGAGAAGATGATCGGATACTGCGATCAGATCAGCGCCATGATGGAACGCTTTGGCCGTGACCTGGAGTCCTTCAGGCAGGACAAGGCCTATCAATACGCGGTCAGCATGTGCATACTGCAGATCGGCGAACTGATCAATCGGTTGTCGCCCGAAGTCATGGAGACGAATGTCCAGGTCCCATGGCGCCTGATCCGCGCGATGCGGAATGTATTTGCACATGATTATGACCGGACAAAGCCGTTGACCGTTTGGCAAACGATCACCGAGGACATCCCCGCGTTGCGGGCACAGCTTTTATCAATGCTCGACGAAGAAAGCGATACCCGTCAGTGATCGCCTGCCGCGGTCGTCCATAGCAACATATGCGAAATGACATGGATACAAAGTGCATGAGGTGGGACAGCGAGAACCGTCCCCACCGTCCCAATCACAGGAGGAGGAAGCAACAGTGAAGGGCAATTTCTTTCTTGGCAACAAGCAGTTCGAGGTGCGCGACATGGTGTTCCCGGCGCCGGGCCCGGATCAGGTGTTCATACGCAACAGGGCGGCGGGCATCTGCGGCACGGACGTGCACATCTACCACGGCGAGAAGGGCTCCGCGGACGTCACGCCGCCGGTCGTGCTGGGGCATGAGTACTCCGGCGTGGTCGAAGCGGAGTACTCATGCCCCAGCACGACCGG
>SVGK01000027.1 GCA_015056395.1 Clostridiales bacterium | reverse complement strand
ATGGTACATTTCCGCCAGCACGTCCAGCCTGTGATCCGGCACGGCCACCACGCCGGTGTTCGGCTCGATGGTGCAGAAGGGATAATTCGCCGCCTGCGCGCCGGCGCAGGTGATCGCGTTGAACAGTGTGCTCTTGCCCACGTTGGGCAGTCCGACCACGCCTAATTTCATATCGGTTCGACTCCTTTGGTTTGATGACAATAATCCAAATTGTATTATAGCAAAACAGTGAGCGGACTGCAACGGAATTTTGGGAAAAGAAGGCGGACCGAGGAGCGAACTTCCTTGCGATTCCTCCCATTATTTGATATACTGTTCACATCACGATCCATGACAAAAGGCAACGAAGGAGGTCGATATCATGGAACAGCTATTGCTCACGGGGAAGCTCGACTTTGCGGACTTCATACTCAGGCTCCTGTTCAATGCGACGACCTGGTACGGCGCGCTGATGCAGGCGTTCTTCATTGCGGGCGTGTGGCGCATGCTTCAGAAGTCAGGCCTGAAGGGCTGGTGGGCGCTGTTCCCCGGGGCGCGGGAGTACCAGCTGTCGCGCTGCGCCGGGCGCGAGCCGGAGGGGCGCGTGTGGTCCGTACTGAGCGCCTTCACCTGGCTCATCAATCTGCTGGGCGCGGCGCCCCTGTTGCTCATGACCGGGGGCAGGATGGATGACATGAGCGCGGACATCGCGTATGCGGTGATCAAGATGATGATCGCGCTGGCCACGGCAGTCTATGCCATACGCGTGTATTCGGGCCTGATCGAGGTCTACGGCGCGCGCAGGCGCTGGATGTGGCTATGGATATTCCTCCGGGCCGTGCCGGCGATGGTCTGGGGCTTCAACAGGGACTACGCTCCCGCGTGGAAGGTCGAGGACATGAAGGCGGAGCTTGAAAAGCTCGCCACGCACGGCAGCGCCAGCGTGATGGACGAGGGCCTGACCGTGAACCTGGAGGAGCGCAGCGCAACGGAATTTTTCCAGAAGAAGATACTTCTGCGCGACATACACATGAACATACCGCTTGGGCACATGGTGCTGCTGTTAGGCGGCTCAGGCGCGGGCAAGACCACGTTCCTGAACGCCGTGAACGGCTATGAGAAGGCGAAGGCGAAGGTCACTTTGAACGGCAGCGACATGTACACGCAGTACAAAAAGATGCAGTACGAGGTGGGCTTCGTGCCGCAGTCCGAGATGATGCGCGGCAAGGACACGGTGTACAACACGCTGTTGGATACCGCGAAGCTCAGGCTCCCGCAGGACGTCCCCGCGGCGCAACGCACGCAGCGCGTGGACGAGGTGATGGGCATATTCGGCCTGACGCCCGTCAAGAACAACCTGGTCGAAAAGCTCTCCGGCGGACAGAAGAAGCGCCTGTCCATATCCATGGAGTTCCTGTCGAACCCCTCGCTTTTCATACTGGACGAGCCGGACAGCGGTCTGGACGGCGTGATGGCGCGCGAGCTGTTCGAGCAGCTTCGAAAGATCGCCGACACCGGAAAGATCGTGATCGTCATCACCCACACGCCGGACCGCGTGATCGACCTGTTCGACGATGTGATCGTGCTGGCGAAGGACTCCGCGCGCACGGGCCGCCTGGCTTTCTACGGAAGCATAGACGAGGCGCGCAGCTTCTTCGGGCGCGAGCGCATGGAGCAGATCGTCAAGTCCGTCAACCGCGTTGAGGAAGGCGGCGACGGTCTGGCGGACGATTTCGTGATGCGATACGCGGAGGTGCAGCATGGCTGATATGAGAGAGAACGGCGCGGGACGCCGCTTCAGGGCGCGCCACCGCGGGCGCGGCGCACAGGTGCTGATCTATCTGGGCAAGCTTTTGCGCATGTTCGTATACCAATCCGACTGGAAGGTATTGCCCATGGCGGCGCTGATCGCGGGGCTGGTGGGCATGGTCGTGCGCAGGCGGTTCTTCATCAACATGGAGGGCACGCTGATGGGCGCGTTCGCCATGGTGTGCGTGTGCATATGGAACGGCTGCTTCAACTCGATACAGGTCATATGCCGCGAGCGCGACGTGATCAAGCGCGAACACCGCTCGGGCATGCACATTTCCAGCTACATCGCCGCGCACATGCTGTATCAGGCGCTCCTGTGCCTGGCGCAGACGGGCGTGACGCTGTACATCACGGCGCTCACCGGCGTGCAGTACCCGCGCGAGGGCCTCTTCACGCGGTGGTATTTTGTCGACGCGGGCATTTCGATGTTCCTGATCACATACGCGTCGGACATGCTGTCGCTCTGGGTCTCGGCGCTGTCGCGCACGACCACCACGGCCATGACGGTGATGCCCTTCGTGCTGATATTCCAGCTGGTGTTCTCCGGCGGCATGCTGAGCCTGCCGGCGTGGACGGAGCCGCTGACGTACTTCACGGTCTCCAACCCCGGCCTCAAGGTCATCGCGGCGCAGGCGGACACGAACGACCGGCCTTTCGTGACGATCTCGAACATGATCGAAAAGATGCGCGACAGCGAGATCTCCGGGACCGTGACGCCGGGACAGGTGCTCGATGCGCTCTCCGACGAAGAGAACCAGGCCGTGCGCGATATACGCGGTACGGAGATAAACGTGTCCACGACATTCGGCGCGCTCAGGGAGACGCTCGAGGGCGCTGACTTCTACGAGGAGCTGCGCAATACGCCGCTGGACGACGGCACGACGTTCGGCGAGACGATCGACATGCTGGATGCCACAGGCGCCACACAGGAATACGCGGACATGCCCATCGAGGCGCACACGACCGTGGGAGAGCTGGTGGATATGCTGTCGAACGACAAAAACGTGCGCGCGCACTGGGACGACAGTCATACCTTCACCACCACGGTGGGGAACGTGCTGGATCTGATCGGCGAGGAACAGACGAAGCTGCTGCTCGAGGAAAAGGCCGCCGAAGCCAGCTATGTCCCGGCGTATGACAACGATCGGGCGAACATCGCGTTCTACTGGCTGCACCTGATCGCGTTCATCATCGCGTTCGCGCTGCTGGCGACGGTCACGCTGGAGTTCATCGACAAGGACAAAAGGTAGGAGGATAATTCGGAATTCGGAATTCGGAATGCGGAATTAAGTGCCGGAGCGACGGTGGTTCTTCGGCCGACGGGAGAGTTGGTAGGAGTTAGGAGTTAGGAGTGGTGTCTGATACGGAACGTGACACTTCTCGTTCCCCGTAGGGACGCCATTCATGGCGTCCGCCCCGTCGCTGTTTTTGCACCATATCCCCGATACGGAACGCAACACCTCTCGTTGCCCCGTAGGGACGCCATTCATGGCGTCCGCCCCGTCGCTGTTTTTTGCACCACGCCCCCGATACGGAACGCGACACTTCTCGTTCCCCGTAGGGACGCCATTCATGGCGTCCGCCCCGTCGCTGTTTTTGCACCACGCCCCCGATGCGGAACGCGACACTTCTCGTTCCCCGTAGGGACGCCATTCATGGCGTCCGCCCCGTCGCTGTTTTGCATCACGTCCCCGATACGGAACGCGACATCACACCATACGGACGCCATGGATGGCCAGGCAGGCCGATATGCCCTTCCCCGAAACGCATCGTCAACGCATATCTGTCGACAGGCGGACGCGGCATGCCGCGTCCCTACGGGAACGACGATGTTTGTTCGATATCCTGTGCGCATGCCGACACGGTACCAACTGAGCGGACGCCATGAATGGCGTCCCTACGGGAGGCCGGTTCGAAACAGCGGTTTGTCCGATATCCTACACGTCGTTCGGCGGAAATGGCGGCGTAGACGCCGCCGTTACGCCCGCCTTACCCACCGTCCAACAATTGTTCACTGTTAACTGTTAACTCCTCACTCCTCACTCCTCACTCCTAACTCCCCAAAAGCCCTTCCGCCCCGGCCGCGTTATCGCACGGCCGGGGCGGCGTTCTCGCTCCTCAGCGCGCCTTACGCGCCCATGAGCAGCTGCGGCACCAGCATGGAGACCTGCGGTATGAAAGTCACCAGCATGAGCACCAGTATCATCATCAGGTAGAACGGCAGGCACGCCTTCGTGGCGTCCTCGATCTTGAGCTTGCCGATCGAACAGCCCGCGAACAGCGCCGCGCCGACAGGGGGCGTGCACAGGCCTATCGCCAGGTTCAGTATGAGCATCGCGCCGAACTGCACGCTCTGCATGCCCAGCTGCTGCGCCACCGGCAGCAGTATGGGGGTCAGTATCAGTATCAGCGGGCCCATGTCCATGATGCAGCCCAGCACCAGGCACAGCAGGTTGATGAGCAGCAGCAGCACGATCCTGTTCGAGGAGATGCCCAGCAGCAGCTCCGTGGCCTTCGTGGGTATCTTCAGATACGCAAGTAGCCAGCCGAACATGGAGGCGGTGGAGATCAGCGCCATGACCATGGCGATGGTCCTCAGGGACTTGCGCAGTATGTTCCCGAACTGCTTGAGCGGTATCTCGCGGTATACGAAGAACGTGACGATGAACGCGTACACGACCGCCACGGCCGCGGACTCGGTCGCCGTGAACCAGCCGAATATGACGCCGCCCACGATGATCAGGCAGGTCATCAGCCCCAGGAAGGCGTCGGCGAATATCTTCCAGAATTCCTTTGCGGTGTAGTGCTTGCCCTTGGGATAGTTGCGCTTGTGGGCGATCACGGCCGTCATGATCATCAGCGCGATGCCAAGCAGTATGCCGGGGATCAGGCCGCCCATGAACAGCTGGCCTATGGACACGCCGCCGCCGGCCGCCATGGCGAACAATATCATGTTGTGGGACGGCGGTATCATGACGCCCTGGCACGAGCTGGTCACGGTGACGGCGACGGAGAAGTCGTTGTCATAGCCGGACTCGTTCATCATGGGGATCAGTATCGCGCCAATGGAGGACGTGTCCGCCACGGCCGAGCCGGAGATGCCGCCGAAGAACATGCTTGCCAGTATGTTGACCTGCGCAAGGCCGCCGCGCATCCAGCCGACGCACGCGTTCGCAAGCTTTATCAGTCGGTTGGATATGCCGCCCTGGCCCATGATCTCGCCGGCCAGTATGAAGAACGGTATCGCCATCAGCGAGAAGGACTGCACGCCGTTGACCATGCGCTGGAACAGCGTGGGCAGCGGTATCTTCAGGTACAGCGCCGTCAGTACGGACGATATGGCGAGCGTGAAGGAGATGGGCATGCGGATGACCAGCAGTCCCACAAAGCTTATGAACAGTATGGCGATGGCCATGTTGGTATCAGGCATGTTTCTCCTCCTCCTTTCCCGAGATCAGCTTCTTGTCCTTTTTCGCGGCGACGATCAGCGCGTTCAGGAACACCAGTATGCCCGAAAGCGGCAGTATGATGTACAGCACGGCGCTGGGGAGCTTGGTCGCCGGCATGGTCGCGTTCTTGGTGACGTTCATGATCTGCAGGCCGTAATAGATCATCATCACGCCGTATATGGCGATCAGCACGTGGTTGATCGATTCGAGCACGCTTATGAACTTGGGCGAGGCCTTCATCGTGAACATTTCGATGCTGATGTGTATCTTCTCGCCCACGCCGATGGCCATGCCGATCAGCGAGAACCAGACCAGCAGCAGCGTCGCGATCTCCTGCGTCCACGGCATGCCCTGGTTGAATATATAGCGCAGAATGACGTCGAAGAACACGACGCCCGTCATGACGACCAGGCAGATCATCGCCAGCCATTCAAGCGCGTGGAATATGATGTCGAATGCCTTTTTCATCGCGTCTCACCTTCGCTTGGAATGCTATAACGGGCCGCGACTCTTCCGCAATCCCGAGGGGAAGCCGGTGGAGTCGCGGCCCGCGTCTAAATTACTTATTCAGGTCCTGTCTGTTTTGATTTACTGGCGCAGCGCCTGTATGCGCTCGACGATGGCCTTCTGCTCCTCGTTCAGGTAGGAGTCGTACATCGGGGCGACGGCATCCTTGAAGGCCTGCATCTCTTCGTCGGTCAGGGTGGTCAGCGTGCAGCCCTTTTCGATGGCGATCTCGGCGTTCTTGGCCTCGGACTCTTCCCAGGCGTCCTTGTGCCAGACTTCCGCCTCGTGCGCGCACTCCTTGATCAGGGCCTGGTCTTCTTCGGACAGCTTGTCCCAGGTCTGCTTGGAGGCCAGTATCATGTCGGGCATGTAGGAATGGCCGTCATAGGTCCAGTAGGGAGCGACCTCGTAGAAGGACATCTCGATGTAGGAGGTCATGTTGTTCTCCGCGCCGTCCACGACGCCGGACTGTATGGAGGAATAGGTGTCGTTGAAGGGCAGACCCACGCCCGCGGCGCCCAGGTTGCTCATCAGGTTGAGCATCAGGTCGGACTCGGACACGCGGATCTTCATGCCGGCCATGTCTTCGGGGGTGTGGATCTCCTTCTTCGCGTTGAAGAAGTTGCGGGAGCCGGGATGGATGTAGGTGATGCCGACCAGGTTGTTGGCCTCGAAGGTGTCGAAGACCTCCTGGCCGATCTCGCCGTCCATGACCTCGAACAGGTGGTCGACGTCGTTGTAGAGGTAGGGCATCTGCATGGCGTTCATCAGCGGCGCGAACTCGGCGGCGGCGCCGGAGGAGACGCGGGTGAAGTCGAGGCCGCCGAACTGGCACTGCTCGATTGTGGAGCGCTCGTCGCCGAGCTCGCCGGCGAAGTGGCACTCGATGGTGATGCGGCCTTCGGTGCGCTCGTTCACCAGGTCGGCGAACATCTGGCAGGCCTGCGAGGTGATGTGCTCGGCGTTGTGGCTGTTGGCCAGGCGAAGCAGTATCTCGCCCTCGGCCAGAGCGGAGGCGCTCATGATGAGCATGACGGCGACCAGCAGGGCAACTATGCGCTTCTTCATTACGGTTTCCTCCTCTTGATCGATCGGTGGTGTGATCAGGTTACGCAAACATTATAGCGGAACGGGCGCGATTTTGAAACCGTAAAATTCTGCGATTTCGGTGTGGAATCGCATCTTCAAAGAAAAAATAAAACCGCATGATCCATACGAAATGCACAAATCGTGATGGAAAATGCGGTGATTCTGTCAAATTCTTTTTATCGGGTAGGCGTTTCATCGGAATTTTGCGTTGTCCTGTATTCCGAAGGCGTCATGCCCGTGGCGCGCTTGAACACCTTCACGAAATAGTTCGGGTCCGGGTAGCCCACGCTGCGGCCGATCTCGCCCACGGACAGCTTCGTCACGGTGAGCCGCTGCCTGGCGCGCGCCATGCGCAGCTCCGTGAGCCTTTCGAGGAACGTCGCGCCGGTCTCCGCCTTCATCTTGCGCGCGAAGTAGGCGGCGGACATGCCCATGGAATAGGCGGCGTCCTCAAGCGATATGTCCTCGGCGTAGTGGCTGTAGAGCCACGCCTCTATCGCGGAGCCGAAGGGCGTGTTCTCCCGCGCCTTCTCCTCTTCCGTGTCGATGTGGAACAGCTTTGCAAGCAGCTGCCTCAGGTCCTGTTCAGAGACAGGCTTGAGCAGGTAGTCCCGCCCGCCCGCGCGCATGGCCTGTACCGCGTAATCGAAGCTGTCATACGCGGTCAGGAACACGATGGCCGCCTTCGGCAGGTGTTCGCTGATCACGGCGGACGCCTCCAGCCCGTTCATGCGCGGCATCACGATGTCCATGAGTATCAGATCGGGCCGTATGTCGAGCGCCCTGCGTATGGCCTGGTTGCCGTCCTCGGCCGATTCGACCACGCCGTCCTGCTTGAGTATGTGCCTGAGCCTCGTGACCAGCGCCTCGCGCCCCGCGGTCTCGTCCTCGACCACCAGTACCTTGATCATTTGCCCTCTCCCTTGTCGATCGAAATGGTGATGGTCGTGCCGACGCCGATCACCGAGTCTATGTCCATACGGCCGCCTATGTAGTGCAGGCGCTCCTGTATGTTGGCAAGGCCCACGCTCCTGTGCGCGCCTTCCTCTTTGAGCTTCGCTACATCGAAGCCGCAGCCGTTGTCGCTCATCTCGATCAGGAGCCTTCCCTCCTCGTCCTCGGATATGCGCACGACGATCTCGCCGCCCTGCGTGATGTCCTGGAAGCCGTGAATGATCGAGTTTTCGGCGATGGTCTGCAGCGTGAACTTGGGCACGGCGCGCGTCAGCAGCGCCGGGTCGAAGGGCTCGATGTGCATGCTTATGCGGCCGGCGAAGCGCGCGTCCATCAGCTCCATGTAGTCGCCCAGGTACTGCAGCTCCTGCCCCAGCGTCACGCGCTTCTCGCGGTTCTCCAGCGAATAGCGGAATATCTTCGCCATGCGCAGTATCAGGTCCTCCGTGATGGGCGCGCCCTCCTCGTTGGCCAGCGCGGCGATGGCGTTCAGCGTGTTGAACAGGAAGTGCGGGTCGATCTGGCTTTGCAGCTCGGCATAGCGGCTCTCCTGCATGGCCTCCTGCATGCGCGCGTTCTCCTTCTCGATCTCGGCCTCGCGCTCCATGGTGGTTATGGTGTCCTTTATGCCGCGCTGCATCACGTTGAACGAGCGCGCCAGCCGGCCGATCTCGTCGCCGGACGCCTCGTCCAGCGGCGCGCCGTCGTAGTCGCCGCGGCTTATGGCGTCCGCCGCCGCGCCCAGCTTCACGATGGGGCGGAGCATCGTGCGCATCAGCACGTGCAGCCCCAGCACGGTTACCACGGTGGCGGCGATCATGAACGCGAATATCGTGCGCACGCTGCGGCGGTTCGCCTGCGCGATGTCCGCCCAGCGGCGTTCGCCCGCCTCCATGCGGCAGTTGAGCAGCTCGACGCCGTACTGGTTCAGGTACACCGCCTGCCGTTCGAGCGTCACGTACCACTGTACGCGCGCGCGCTGGTCGCCGCTCTGCATGAAGGCGGTCTGGTCGCCGCGGTAGTGCTCCATGGCGTTCGTGATGGCGCGCTTGAGCATGTACTCGCGCCGCTCGTCCGCCCGCAGGTCCGGCATGAGCGCCTGAACGCAATGGTCCGTGTCGGCCACGGCCTCCAGATAGGCGGACTCGTCCTCCGGCGTGTGCGAGGGGCGGACATAGGCCTCGAGACAGCGGCTCTCGGTGGACAGCGCGTCTATGAAGCCCGTGATCTCGCCGTACTGCCGCATGATGCGGCTTGACTCGTTCGTGAGCGAGCGCAGCTGGAACACGTTCAGGAACACGGTGATCCAGAGCACGCCAAGCAAGGCGCCCAATACGATGGCCACCTTGGTGAGTATGGACGCGTCGCGCCAGAGGTGAGATAGAGACATGGCTTGGAAATAATTCGGAATTAGGGATTCGGAATAGACGCTTCGCCAGACACCCTTCGGGTGTTTCGGAATTCGGAATCGGGGGACGTGTTTATTATATATGATATTTGGGGGAAAATCAATGGGAGACCATGAGTTAACCGTATGTGAAAGGGAGCAAGGCACAAAAGTCACTAAGAAGTTGATAGGAGATTATGCATAAAGTTTTTTACACATAATAATGAGTGGCCTATCCATGCTGGAAATACGAAGAATAGGAGACTAATGAGTGGGAGAGAATATAGGTGGAATGTGGATACCTGCGGCACGGGTAGGACGTTGTTTTGTAATAAAACCATCATAAAAGAACTGCTTGACAAGATATAGAGCAGAGGTTAAAATAAAAGCATTAAAATGACAAGGAGATGGAGAAGATGAGAGGAACAATGCGACGTCTATTTATGATAGTGTTGATGTTGTTTGTAGTAACATTTAAAATTGCTTTTGCTGAGAAAGAACCTTTTGATTTTCGTAATGCACAGCTTAGGAGTACATTCGATCAAGTATGGACATCTGGTGTCTATAAATGCGGAAATGATATAGATCCTGGTAAATATGTTTTGATAAGCGACTATACTTCTGAGAGTGCGAAATGGGGTGGCGAGTTTTCTTATGCTAGTGTGAATGATGACGCAAACGGCAATAATATTGTCTTCAATGCAGCATTTTCTGCTCTTGAGTACATAGAAGTCCGAGAGGGGCAGTTCCTCGAATTGTTCGATTGCTACTGCGTAAAGGAATCGGATTTCTGTTCAAAGTACTATCTATATATAACGGAAGAAATTGTTGGAACTGAAGAATATTTTCGATATATGCTTAAAGTAGGTAATGATGGAGATTTATACCCAGGTGAGTATAGATTATTGCAAACTGAGAATAGTGGTGATGCATATTATTGCATCACTGGTAGTAGTTATCTTGATTGGAGTGATTTCATAGCAAATAATATATTTAACAATTCGAGTTATATTGATGTCAAAGAAGGAGAATATATCGAACTGGAGAATTGTGTTATTCAGTATTCATCTACAGATGATATTCCTATCTCTATAAGTGGTTTATCAGAACATCCGGAGGAATCACAGATTCAATCAAAGTCGGAACAGGTCATAGAAAACAGCGATAATCATCTTTCAGTAATTGATCAAGGCATTCTTGCGATTTCAGCTTTTGCGCGTGAGAAAGCAGCGTCTACCCTTCATATTGAAGAAAATGAGGTTAGCATCGAGAGAGTTTTCTGCCTTGATAAAGGAAGCGGAGTGTACCAATTCACTGCAACTACTGGTTGGAATAGCGGCACAAACCTTTCGTTTGGACGTGACTACTATCTTGGAAATGATACATGTTCTGAAAGTAGCGATAAACTATATTTCTATGCAAACGGTGAACAGATACCTGGAGATGAAGTGAATAGTGAGATTTTGTCTTCTCTTTCCGTTGCATCAATGTCATCTACTGACGATGATGATTTTACAAATTCAAAGGTTGAGGAAAAAACGTCTGTTACAACATCAAATGAAGAAAGAGTAACTCAGGATACTAAATCTAATTCCGTTGTAGATGATAATCCGTTTAGTGTGAAAGCGGAGAAGGGCATAGATTCAACACTTTTTGATTATTCTACTGCAACATTTCCTCAGTGGGAAGGGATGGATTTTGTTGTACTCTGCACCAATAATAACGATTTGCCTGTGCGTATGGAGATTAATGCTACTGCAAGGGACAACACAAATGTTGCAATTGGGGCAGAGAGTGAAATAATCAGATTGTTACCTGCGCATAAGAGCGTACCTGTTTTTATGTATTTCAAAGGAGCTGATGAAACGACCACATACGACTACTCTGTTAGTGTAATGGAATCTGACTTAGGCGATGCAACAGACAAATTGAATGTTGAAGCATCTGCAAATGATGAAGGAGCTATTATTATACTAACTAATTGTGGAGATGAAGATTTGGAATACTGTCATGCATACTGTATGTTCTATAAAAACGGCAAATTGGTATATTGCAATTATGAGTTTATTGGAGAGAGCTTAGGACAAATCGGAGCGGGAGAAACTAGGTCAAGAACAATAAGTGCAAGTAGTAGAGACTTTGATGAATTTAAATGGTACGTTGTAGCGGGTTATTGATTGAGTATATAACATGTTCCTCACATTGCATCCGTTATGCTTTGCGCAAAGTACGGACAGCATGGAACGATACTGCTATGAAGATTTTCAGTCAATATACGATGCGGCCGTCTCCGAAAACATATCTCTTGCCCCCGGGCCGTTGGCACCTTCCCTCCACGCCCCACCAAAAACACCCGAGCGGACGCGGCGATCTCACGCCGCGTCCGCTCGCTCTCCACATACCTTCCGTCACTTGATCGGGAGGTACTTTTTCATGATGGCCCTGACCTCGTCGTCCATGGGCAGCGCGTAGAACATCACGCGGTCGGCCTCCGCCTCGTCCGCCATGTTGATGAAGGCGGCGTCCGCTTCGGCGCGCCACTGGCGGGGCTTGAGCTTCAGCGCGCGCGGGCCGCACAGCAGCGTGGTGTGGCCGTCCTCGTCGGTGCGCAGTTCGGCCGACTTGATGCGCTCATAGGGCACGGCGTTGTCGTTCGAGCCGCAGCGCATCGCGCGCTTGTCGGTCAGGCCGTAGATCGTCTTCTTGCGCAGGCGGCGCGCGGTGAGGAACGGGTTCAGCATCGCAAAGGCCGCCAGCGCCAGCACGACGATGATCAGCCCGGGCCGCGCGCTGACGCCCTCCTGTCTGATGGAGACAAAGTAGAGTATCAGTACGCACACCGCCACGATGGCCTTGATGATGGTCCCCACGATGATGGGGCGCTTGTTGGTCTTGTCGAGCGTTTCAAAAGGTTCCGGGGACCCGCACCAGAGGAGATGCTCGTCCGGCATGAGGCGTTCGCGCAGTTGCTGTTCCATGATGAGACCTTCCTTCCTTTTGTGTATACATATTGTATCAGAAAGAAGGCTAAGATGGCGCCAAGAATGCCGCGCAGGCGTTTGATTCTTGTGACGGGGCCGTGCAGATGCTATGTTTCATCCAAAATTCGACATCGATATGAACGATCCGCGCAGACCCTTGACAACGGCGAAAAACAGTGTTATTATGATATGACACTGTGATAGATTGGGAGTATGCTGCAGGGAGGCGCGTACACATCGAAACGGTCGAGACCATGGACGCCTATGCGTACCTTGACATGCTGCGCGCGCAGCGCGGCGCGCATAAGCCCGGCTTCAACGCTCTGTCCGAGTTCCTCGAAGCGAAGGCCAGGCGGCAGGGCGTGCCCATACACGGGCAGTTCGAGCTGACGCCGCTGTGCAACCTGCGCTGCCGCATGTGCTATGTACGCCTCGCGGCGGACGAGCTGCGCGGGCGCAGGCCGCTGGACGCGGAACAATGGAAGGACCTGATCCGCCAGGCGTTCGACGCGGGCATGTTCCAGGCGACGCTGACCGGCGGGGAATGCCTGACCTATCCCGGCTTCGACGATGTGTACCTCTATCTGCACAGCCTCGGCTGCCAGGTGGACGTGCTGACCAACGGCGTATCACTGGACGACGTGCGCATCGACTTTTTCAGGAAGCATCCGCCGGGGCTGGTGCAGGTCACGCTGTACGGAGACAGCGAGGACGCCTACCAGCGCGTGACGGGCCGCCGCGCGTTCGATACCGTGGTCGGCAACCTGCGGCGCGCGCGGGAAGCGGGCCTGCCGCTGAGCATCAGCGTCACGCCGAACCGCGCGCTGGGCGAGGACGTGTTCGAGACGATACGGCTGGCCTACATGCTCTCGGAAAACGTGTTCATCAACACCTCGCTGTTCGCGCCGCCGGACGACCCGGAACGGCTCGACCCGTCGCTGGATCCGGATGTGGAGTTTTACGCGCGGATACTCCGCTTCCGCCAGCAGCTGAAGGGCGAGACGGTGGAGGAGCGCCCCCTCGATGAGCTGCCCGCGCCGGGCTCGAGCTGCACCGCGTGCGCGCAGGGGCTGGAGTGCGGGGGCGGCCGGTCCGGCTTCCTGATCGACTGGAAGGGCGAGATGCGCATATGCAACAGGCTCGCGCCGACGAGCTATCCGCTGCGCGACGGCTTTGCAGAGGCGTGGCGGCGCATACACGACGTCGCGGAGCATTGGCCCAGGGCGGCGGAGTGCCGCGACTGCGCCTATGAGGCCGTCTGCGTCAGGTGCGCCGCGGAGGCGCAGAGATTCGCCGAGCCCGGTCAGTGTCCGAAGGGCCTGTGCGAGAGGACGCGATATATGGTCAGCAGGGGAGTCATCCCCTTCACATGTCCCGAGGACGCGTGATCCCGAACGGGAACGACGCCGGGGACGTAGAGAGGCAACGACGGGAAGGAGGGAAAAACATGGAGACGAAGGAGCGGAAGGGGATCGCAAAGGAGACCTATGTGTCCCCGAGGATCGAGAAGATCGATTTCGACTGTGAGAACGTCATCATCACTTCCGCCGGCAACGGCGATGTCGGCAGGGGCCGCGGCCGCGGCGGCGGGTGCGACGGCGTGCCGTACCACAGGAACGCAAGGACGTTCAGCTCCGGCCGCAACAGCGGCTGCTGAGGTCCGCACATATCATAGGAGGGCTTCGGGATCTGCTGGTTTCGGAGCTCTTCGCCGTTTACGGGGAGAGGGGCGCATCGTCATGAAGGCACGGCCGGGTTTCATATTGAGGGACCTCGTGGGGGAGAAGGTGCTCATGCCCGTGGGGGACAACATAGGCCGTTTCGGCGGCGCGCTGCTCATGAACGCGCTCTCGGTCTTCATATGGGAGGCGCTGCAGACGCCCGTGTCCCGGGACGAGTTGCTCCGCGCGATACTCGACAGGTATGACGTGGACGAACAGACGGCGGCCGAGGACCTCGACCGCACGCTCGCGGAGATGGACGCGATGGGCATACTCGAGATGTGACGGAGGAACAAAGGCGCGGACGCGGCAGAGATCATCTGCCGCGTCCGCGTCATGTCTACAGGGAAGGGCGATCACCTCAGCACGCACCGCCTGTAGTCCCTGAACCGTCCCTTGAGCAGGAACACGATGTCCAGTATCCACGTCACGCCCAGTATGGCGGCGCAGGCGACGGCCACGATCTCGCGCCAGTGCACCAGCGCGTCCACTGTCGGGTCGCGGAATATGTAAAAGTAGCGCAGGCCGAACACGCGGCTCGCGATGACCAGCCCCAGCAGCAAAAACAGGTTCGCGGCACCGCGCCAGTAGCGGCGCACGTAGAAGTAGTGCAGCCCGAGGTAGCCGCCCGCGACGCACAGCACCAGCGCGACCAGGCGGCTCTTGTGCGAGGGCATGTCGATGTGGGTCCTCCTTGCCATGGGATCGCCTCCGATTTTGATTGGTTGTTGTATGATCGTGGTATTTGAGAGCTATGTGGGGTGTTTTCGTTCCTGACGCAGACGCGGCGCGTAGAGTGTCGACGGGGCGGACGCCATGAATGGCGTCCCTACGGCGCAGTCCGAACACACGCGCAATGGGGCGGACCTCGCCTTCCCCTTTGGGGCAACACTGTCAACTTAAGGCGATCCCGTGCTGTTTGCGCAGCTACCTATATCCACAAATCACGTGATCCGTAGCGGCGGCTATCAGCCGCCATTCCCGCCAGACGACGTATACCTATGATTTGTTATGCCCTTGTTCAAAGTTGACAGCGTTGCCCTTTGGGGAATGTGGCCCGTGAGGGCCGGATGAGGTCCCGTCGTATCCGCGGATAGCGTGACAATGCGGATGTACCATGGAACATACATAGGCACGTATGTCGACCGCAGCGCGCGTCGTATGCGATATGACCGGGCGGACGCCATGAATGGTGTCCCTACGGCAGCGCCCGTTCTCGCCCTGTCACACCGCTTCCTCTTCCTCCGCGGCGATCTCCTCCTCGACATCGGCATCGGTCTCTTCTTCGACCTGCTCCGCGGCCTCAGCGCCGCCCTCTTCGTCGTCCTCTTCCTCCGCCTGTTCAAGCTCGTTGAATATGTCGGCGATGAACGGATAGTCCTCGGCGCTGAGCGTCTTCACGCTCTCAAGCCCTTCGGCGGGGATCTCGCAGACCGCGCCGGGCTCTACCTCGTAGAACAGCAGCGCGCGTATCAAGCCGCCCAGGGCGTCGGCCCCAAAGCCGAACAGGCCCGCGCCGTCCTCGCCGCCTCCGAACAGGTCGGCAAGCCATGACATGTCGCCCTCGTCTTCCTCTTCCGCAGGCGCTTCGGTCTCCTCGTCGTCCCCGAACAGGTCGGCAAGCCACGACGTATCGCCCTCGTCTTCCTCTTCCGCGGACGCTTCGGCCTCCTCGTCGCTCCCGAACAGGTCGGCAAGCCACGACATGTCTTCCTCGCCCTCGCCTTCGGGATCGACATCGCTCTGTTCCATATCCTCCAGGATCGGCGCGAGCACATCGCCCAGGTCGTACCAGCTGCCCAGCGTGTATGCGGCAAGGCCCACGCTCTCCACGTGCATCTCGCCATCGATGGCGAGCCTGAACAGCACAGGCAGCGTCGTGCCGGGGCGGCAGACCAGGCGCACCGTGCGGCCGTCCTGGCCTGCGGAGCCCGTGCCCACATAGAAGATGTCGCCAAAGTACTCAAGCGCCCACTCGGTCATCAGCGTGAAGGGATCATCGGCATCTTCTTCACCCTCAGTCTCGTCTTCGGCCGCCTCGTCCTCTTCCATGATGCGTTCCATCGCGTCGACGAGCGGCTGCCAGACCTCGTCGCCGCCATCCTTGAGCTGTTCGGCCGTGGGCATCACGGCGGGGTCTATGCCCATGATGACGGCCAGCTCGTCAAGCGCGTCTGCGCAGTCGCCCCTGCGCTGGAATATGTCCTCGATGCGTTCGCCGATCAGGTCGAAGTTCACGGTGATGATGAGAAGGCCCCAGTTGCCGTCCGTGAAGGCCTCGTCGTCCGGCAGCTGCAGCGTGACCAGCGCGCGGTCCTCGTCGAACACGTCGGGCAGCGCGTTCGAGCGTATGCGCGTCGCGTCTATACCCGCCTCCAGCGCGTCCGCGTACTGCGCCATGCCCTGGTTTTCGAGCACCCAGGGCAGCAGCTCGCTCAGCTGCGCGTAGTCGGTGCCGGGCACCATGGCGCAGTCCACCGCGAACCAGAAGGCGCGCGCCTCCTCAAGCGTCATGCCGCCGTTGACGCACAGCCTGTAGGCCAGGTTGTTCAGAAGCGAGCTGTTGTCGTGCACGCCGCCGCGGTCGTTCAGCTCGGTGGGCGTCAGCACGTTCGGCTTATAGTAGAGGTCCCACGTATACTCCGGCTGACTGTACAGGTGCGGGTCTGACATGCTGCGTATGGCATCGTTGGCGCTGCCCTCGCCCAGGAGCCAGGTCTCGTCCTGCGTGTCGCCGGCCATCATCTCGCAGATGTTGCCCATGATGTCGCTCATGGCCTCGTTGATGGCGCCGTAGTCGTTCTTATAGGCGTTGTAGGTCATCACGGAGCCCGTCACGCAGTGGGTGAACTCGTGCCCCAGCACGTCAAGGCACTGTGAATAGTCGTTCGCGGAGCTTGACAGGAAGACCTGCCAGCCGTAGTACTTGCCGGCATAGGCCGCGTTGTCGATGGGCTCACGGTCGCTGTTGCAATAATCCTTCAATATCAATATGGGCGTGCCCAGGCCGTCGCCGCCGTGCCAGCCGATCTCGTTGTAGAAGTCCCAGGCGCGGCAGTAGTTGCAAAGCGCCAGCAGACAGCCGGTATCCCAGCCCGTGTTGTCGGGGCTGTATTCCAGCACGACGCGCCCCTCGTCATAGAGGAACTCATAGCAGTCCGCCACGACGATGCGCCGCTCGATGTTGCCCATGTAGTACATGCCGGTGCGGGTGTCGCGCATCAGCGTGACGGAGATGTCCGCCTCGGTGCCGTCGGAGAGCTGCACAGTGTCGGCGTAATCCACCGGCTCCATGAACTCGAACACATAGGAGGCGTCGTAGCCGGATGTGCCCGCCTCGTCGCCGGGGATGATCGTGGGCAGACTGTACAGGTATTCGCCTCCCGTGGTCACGTAGTGGGCCAGATAGGGAAGCTCCGAGCGTCCGCGCACGCCTGCGGAGGGATTGTCGGTGTACACGACCCACACGAAGCGGCTCTCTTCCTTTTCCTCTTCGGAGTAGGGATCCAGCATCAGGTTCACGGGCAGCACCGCCATCTGAGTGCAGCCCGCGATCACGTCGGCGTGCGGCTGGTCCGCCTGCTCGATGTGTTCAAGCACCTTGGCCTCCGCCTCTTCGGCGGAAATGCCCTCGGCCGCCTCGACGTCGGGGAGCTCGGACTCGACGCTGCTCACGAGGCCCAGCATATCGCCGGAGGCGTCCGTCACGACCTTGACCGCGCCGCCGGAGACCGTCGTGCCATGGTACATCTGCTGGAACACATAGTAGATGTTGCCCGCGGCGTCCAACACAGTGCGCCAGGGCTCGAACTGCGTGTTCTCGTCGCAGCCCAGCAGCGCCGCCATGTCGTTGACGACCTGGGCGGCGGCGTCCATGTCTTTGACGGGCCCTGTGGCGCATGTGCCGTCCACGAAGGTCACGCGCCCGTCGTGGGTGTACACCGTGCCGCCCGCGGCCTGGAGCATATCGACGCTCAGCGGGATGGGGGGCGTGGCTTCGGCCAGGGATGCCGTGCAGCCGAGCAGCATAATGGCTGACAGCAGCAGCGAAATGTACTTCTTCAGTGTATACATGGTAGCACACTCCTTATAATGTGGTCATGGGCCGAGCGGCACAGGAAACGGTTTGTGATGCTCCCGTGCAAGATAAAGCGCTGCGGCGAGAATCTATTCGATCGCCTGCTTTCGGGTTCCATTGTAGCACATGGGCGGTGCAATTGCAACTGTGCTGAGGAGGATGACCAGGGAGCAGAGCATGATGCTTATTAATTGGATATGCAAAAGGACGATGATAGGAATATATCTATATCGTCATACAAAAGCTTGCTTTTGTGCTCGGTCAGTGATATAATAAAACACGACATCAAAGAAAAGGGGGCACCATCATGGCTTTAGCAACGCTCACATCCCGAGTCGATGAAATGGATAAAGCTGCTTTCGACGATTTCTGTTCCTCCGTTGGCCTCACGGCTTCCGCAGCCATAAACATGTATGTCAAAGTCGTCGTTCGCGATCGCAAACTGCCCTTCGAGGTCAGGCAGGTCGACCCCTTCTACAGCGCAACGAATCAGGCGCATCTTTTAAAAGCGATACATCAACTTGAAGAAGGGAAGGGCAGTGCCCATGCGCTGTTAGAAGACGATGAATAAAATATGGTCTGATGAGGCCTGGGAGGATTACCTGGACTGGCAGACACAGGACAAAAAGACTCTCAAGCGTATCAACCTTTTACTAAAGGATATCGACCGCAATGGTCCGATGATCGGCATAGGTGAGCCGGAGGCCCTGAAAGGTGACTTGCAGGGATATTTCAGCAGAAGGATCAACGAGAAGGATAGATTGGTCTACAGGATCGCAGATGGCCAAATACTTATCGCTCAGTGCAGAGGGCATTACTACGATCGATAGCAGCTGCTGCGCTTGAGCGATCCCTCTTCCAGTTGCGCCGTCAGTGCCGTGAAGGCACGCGCATGCCGCGGCTGATATGGACAGATCACATCATGAGAGTGCGGGGAGGCCGTCATAATGTCAACGCAAAACGATGTCTACGCGCCGCGTCCCCTGTCGATGGCCAGGGAGTATCCCGGGTACCAGTTCTATGCCGTGCTGCGGCTCTCGGGCCATGATGCGGGCGAGTGCCTGCGCTATGCCGCGCTGACGGTGCAGAACTGGCTGTGCGAGCGCCTTCGCAAGGCGGGCGGCGGCGTGCCTGCTGACATGGAATGCGTGCCCGCTGC
>SVGK01000244.1 GCA_015056395.1 Clostridiales bacterium | reverse complement strand
GCGCTGTGCTTGGTCGTTCGATTATGCTCTCTCTGTCGTCCGTTGTTTTGCTCTCGGTTCGTAAGCGATTGCCCTGGATATGTGTCAGAGATCCATTGACAAACTTCACATCTACTGATATAATAACGTATGTTATTATATAGGGAGGCCGTGCCATGCCGCGCAAACCTGTCACGACGCGTGAGGATGTGGTCGAGGGGGCCTTTCAGCTGATCCGTTCGGAGGGGATGGAGGCGCTGACGGCGCGGAACCTTGCGCGCCGCCTCGGCTGCTCGACGCAGCCCGTCATGTACCACTTCCCGGAGCTGAGCGCACTGTGGGAGGCGGCCTACCTGCATGCGGACCGGTACCACACCGAGTATCTGTTCGCCGGGCGGGACCTCATGCAGATCGGACTGCGCTACATACGCTTCGCCGCGGAGGAGCCGAACCTGTTTCGGTTCCTGTTCCAGTCCGGCCGCTTTGCAGGCATCAGCCTGCGGGACATGATAGACGCGCCGGAGGCGGCGGAGCTTATGCGCGTCGTGGCCGCGCAGACTGGCCTTGCGCCGGGAGAGGCCGCCGCGTTTTTCGAGCCGCTGTATGCCGCGGTGCACGGCTATGCGAGCCTCATTGCGAACAACGCCATGCGCTTTGACACGGCCTCGATCGAAATGTCTCTCAGGTCGATCGCGCTCGGCCTGCTGAGAGAAGGAGGACATCATGACGAAGCTGTACAGGAGGAATGAGCTCGCGTTCGCGCTTATATGGATCGTTGCCTATGTCGTGCTGACAAGCGTGGGGGACCAGGTATCTGCGGAAGTGGGTGTGGCAAAGTCGGTCACGGCGGCGGTGCACGCCGCGATGTCTTGCGCGCTCTATCTGTGGATCCGTCGCAACGGCCTCATGGTGAAGTACGGCCTCTGTCGATCTACGGTGCCGCACAGGCGCTTTCTGTATTACATACCGCTGGCCGTGATCGCGTCGGCGTCCCTCTGGAGCGGCATCGGACTGCGAATGACAGCCGTTGAGACGGCGCTCTATGTCATCAGCATGTGCCTTGTCGGCTTTTTGGAAGAGGTGATATTCCGAGGGCTGCTGTTCCGCGCCATCGCGAGGGATGACGAGAGGCGCGCGGTCGTCATATCGTCGGTCACGTTCGGGCTCGGTCACATCGTGAACCTGTTCAGAGGCGTCGGACAGGGCCTGGCGGATACGCTCGCGCAGATCGTGTTCGCGGTGCTGGTAGGCTTCACGCTCGTGCTCATATTCCTGCGCAGCGGCTCGCTGATGCCGTGTATCGTTTTCCATTCGCTCAACAATGCACTGGGCGCGTTCGCGACGGCGTCGGCGTTCGGCCGACAGACGGAGCTTATGCTGAATTTGGCGCTCATGGTGGTCGTGCTGGGCGGTTATCTGCTGTATCTGATCAAAGCCTTCCCGAATGGATCGGAAACAAGGACATGAGAAAGGAGACCTGCGAAAAGTGAAATGGCTCATCGCGTCGGACATACACGGCTCGGCAAAGTACTGCGCCGAGCTCATGCGCGCGTATGACAGGGAGCGCGCCGACAGGCTTCTGCTGCTGGGAGACATACTCTACCACGGCCCGCGCAACGACCTGCCGGAGGGGTATAGGCCCAAAGAGGTCATCGCGCTTATGCAGGGCGTGAAGGACGTGACGTTCTCCGTGCGCGGCAACTGCGAGGCCGAGGTCGACCAGATGGTTCTCCCGTTCCCCTGCATGGCGGAGTACGTGCTGCTGCCCGTGGGGGAAAGGCTGGTGTTCGCCACGCACGGACACGTGTTCAACAAACAAAACACGCCGCCCATGAAGGACGGCGACATATTGCTGCACGGCCACACGCACATCCCCGCGTGGGAGGACTGCGGACGATACATGTATCTGAACCCGGGCTCCGTGTCCATACCCAAGGACGGCACATGGCACGGGTATATGACGCTTGAGGACGGCGTGTTCAGATGGAAGACGCTTGCGGGCGAGGAGAAGCACGCGCTGGCGCTTTAATCCTCCTCCCACAGCACCACTTCGCCCCGCGCAAGCGACTTCGGCACGTCGATCACCCGCTGGTTGGACGATCCGCGGAACGCCAGCGAGGGGTCCTTCTTCTTCTCGACGAAGCGCCCGTCCACGAGCACGTCGATCAGCGAAAGCAGCTGGTCCGTGACCTCGCAGCGGGCGTGGCTCTCGCTGAACAGCTCGTCATCCAGGCGGAAGCCTGAATAGGCCCATATGTCCTTGCCAGGGTACGCCTCGCGCACGCGGCGCAGGAACGGGAGCAGCGCGCGCTGGTTCTCCGGTTCGAACGGCTCGCCGCCCAGCACGGAGAGCCCGCGTATGAAGGGCTTCGAAAGCGCGTCCAGTACCTTCCGCTCCGCTTCTTCGTCAAACGGCTTGCCGTAGGTGAAGGACCATGTCTCCGGCTGGAAACACTTTTCGCAATGGTTCGTGCATCCGGATACGAACAGCGACACGCGCACGCCGACCCCGTTCGCAATATCGATACCCTTTATCGCCCCGTAGTACATGACGCATTTCCTCCAAAACGGATACGCGGGGGAAACTCCCCCGCAAGTATCCGGCCAATAATTCCGAATTCCGAATTCCCAATTCCGAATTGTCTTACAGGTGCAGCACGCGCTCCTTGATCTCCGCCGTCCTGCCCTGGTTCCAGAACTGCGTGCCTATGTAGCCGCAGGTACGCCGCGCCACGTTCATCTTGGTTTGGTCGCGGTTGCCGCAGCGCGGGCACACCCAGACGAGCTTGCCGTCCTCGTCCTCCTTGACCTGTATCTCGCCGTCGAAGCCGCAAACCTGGCAGTAGTCGCTCTTGGTGTTGAGCTCGGCGTACATGATGTTGTCATAGATGAAGCGTATGACCTCCAGCACGGCGGGGATGTTGTTCTGCATGTTGGGCACTTCGACATAGCTGATCGCGCCGCCGGTGGAGAGCGCCTGGAACTGCGCCTCGAACGCCAGCTTGGAAAACGCGTCGATCTCCTCGGTCACGTGTACGTGATAGCTGTTGGTGATGTAGGCCTTGTCCGTGACGCCGGGCACGATGCCGAAGCGCTTCTGCAGGCACTTGGCGAAGCGGTAGGTGGTGGATTCCAGCGGCGTGCCGTAGATGCCGAAGCCTATGCTGGTCTCGCGCTTCCACTGGTTGCACGCGGCGTTCATGTGCTTCATGATCTGAAGCGCGAACGGCGTGGCGTCGGGATCCGTGTGGGACTTGCCCGTCATGTACCGCACGCATTCGCACAGGCCCGCGTAGCCCAAAGATATGGTCGAATATCCGCCGTAGAGCAGCTTGTCGATCTTCTCGCCCTTCTTGAGCCGCGCGATCGCACCGTACTGCCAGAGTATCGGCGCGGCGTCGGAGAGCGTGCCCTTCAGGCGTTCGTGGCGGCACATCAGGGCCTTGTAGCACAGCGCAAGGCGCTCGTCCATGATCTGCCAGAACCTGTCCATGTCGCCGCCGGAGGAGAGCGCCACGTCGACTAAGTTCAGCGTCACGACGCCCTGGTTGAAGCGGCCGTAGAACTTGTAGTTGCCGTTGACGTCCTTCCACGGGGAGAGCGCGCTGCGGCAGCCCATCACGGGGAAGCAGTTGCCCTCCTTGAGCTCTTTCATCTTCTTTTCGGAGATGTAATCGGGCACGAGGCGCTTTGCGGTGCACTTGGCCGCGAGCTTGGTCAGGTACCAGTACTCGCTGTCCTCGGTGATGTTGTCCTCTTCGAGCACATAGATCAGCTTCGGGAACGCGGGCGTGACCCATACGCCCACCTCGTTCTTGACGCCCTCGTAGCGCTGCAGCAGCGCTTCCTCGATGATCATGGCGAGGTCGTGCTTTTCCTGCTCGTTCTTCGCCTCGTTCAGGTACATGAACACCGTGACGAAGGGCGCCTGGCCGTTGGTGGTCATCAGCGTGACCACCTGGTACTGGATGGTCTGCACGCCCTTGTTGACCTCTTCGCGCAGGCGGCGTTCCACGATGCGCTTCACGATCTCGGGATCGGAGCTGCCGCCGACCTCCTGGATCTCCTGCATGACCTCACGCTCGATCTTCTCGCGCGATACCTGCACGAAGGGCGCCAGGTGCGCAAGCGATATGCTCTGGCCGCCGTACTGGTTCGAGGCGACCTGAGCGATGATCTGCGTGGCGATGTTGCAGGCGGTGGAGAAGGAGTGGGGCTTTTCGATCATGGTGCCGGAGATGACGGTGCCGTTCTGCAGCATGTCCTCCAGGTTGACCAGGTCGCAGTTGTGCATGTGCTGGGCGTAGTAGTCCATGTCGTGGAAGTGGATGATCCCTTCCTGATGGGCCTTCACGATGTCCTCCGGCAGCAGCAGGC
>SVGK01000243.1 GCA_015056395.1 Clostridiales bacterium | reverse complement strand
GCCTCCCAGACCGAGTATGACATCTTCATGTACAGCCCCGCCGGCGCTCAGCCCGCTTCTCCGTGGGCCCGCCTGCGCGCGTTCATGAGCTCTGAGTTCCTGGGCGTCGACAACAACTGGAACGGCAACTACGGCCACTATCAGAACGACCGCATCGACGAGATCATCGCGGCGATCCCGCTGACCAGCGATGAGGAAGAGCTCAAGGCCCTCTACACCGAGGCCACCGAGATCTACCTGACCGAGGTCCCGTCCTTCTCCCTGATGTATCGTCCCGAGCAGTTCCACGCTGTGAACGAGAGCGTCTGGACCGGCTATCCTGAGATGGGCGATGGCGACAACATCCCGCCGTCCAACTGCACCGATGGCTACGGCATCGCGGCTCTGTACAACCTGGAGCTCGTTGGCTGATCCATAACCGCTGATCTGCGGCCATTGACCCACCCGATGGCGGGTTGATGGCCGCCTTTGCATATCAGGAAGGGAGGAGGTGCGCGTATGACCAAGGGAATGAAGAAATACTTCAAAAAGAAGATCTTCTGGTTTATCATCACTTTTATCGCCGCGGTGATCCTGAACTTCATTCTGCCGCGCATGATGCCCGGTGATCCCGTCAACGCGATCGTAGGCAAATCCATCTCACCGGGCGCGACACCGGAACAGGTCCAGGAACAGATCGAATTCTACAAGCACCAGTTCGGACTGGACAAGAACCTGTTGGGGCAGTTCTTCGACTTCGTCAAGAACGCCGCCAAGGGCACGTTCGGCATAAGCTACAGCCAGTATCCGCGCACGGTCTCGGACATCATAGGCGCGGGCGTGTGGTGGACGGTGGCGCTGCAGCTGCCTGCGATACTCACCGGCTGGATACTCGGCAACCTCCTGGGCGCGCTGGCCGCGTACCGCAGGGGCGTATTCGACAAGGTACTGATGCCGCTCAGCCTGTTCATCAGCGCCATACCGGCCTTCGGCGCGGCGGTGATACTGCTGGTGGTCTTCGCCGTCAACCTGGGCGTCGCCCCAGTCAACGGCGCCTACGAGCCCGGCCTCGTGCCCGGCTTCAACGCGAAGTTCATCGCGTCGGTCATTTCCCATTACCAGCTGCCGTTCTGGTCCATCGTGCTGATCGCCATTGGCGGACAGGCGGTGGGCATGCGCTCCATGTCCATATATGAACTGAACGCGGACTACGTCAAGTATTCCCGCTTCCTGGGCATCAAGGACGGCCGTATCGTGCGCTACGTGTTCCGCAACGCCATGCTCCCGCAGGTCACAGGCCTTGCGATGTCCATAGGCACCATGGTCGGCGGCGCGCTGGTGGCGGAGACGATATTCAGCTATCCGGGACTGGGCATGGCGATGTATTCCGCCATCACGCAGTCCGACTATCCCGTGATCTCGGCGTGCACGCTGATCATCACGCTGATGGTGCTGATCGCGTCCTTCTGCCTGGACATCATCTACGCATTCATCGATCCGCGTGTCAAAGCCGCGCAGTTTGACTAAAGGAGGTGGGCTGAGATATGAAACATACTTTGAAAAACATATTCCATTCTCCCCGCTTCGTGGTCGGCTTCACGATCTTCATGATCATGCTGCTGACGGTGCTGATCTATCCCTATATCATCACGCGCGACCCGCTGGCCGGCCTGGGCAAGCAATTCCTGGCGCCGGGCACCTACGTCTCGGTATATGACATCAACAACACAGGCACCTACCGCGTGGAGCTCCCGGACGCGGCGCTCAAGCGCATGGAGTCCAGCGTGCCGATGGAGGACAGAGAGACCATACTGGCCTTCCTGACCGCAAAGGGCGTGGACGTGTCGGGCCTCGACACCAGCAACGACAAGGTGGATGACCTGCTGGCGCTCTGGAAGGAGAACTACGACGAGGCCGACGTCAAGGCCAACAAGTACGAGGGCTTCTCCACGCAGGCCAAGCGCAAGGCGCTGAAGCGCATGGACACCCGCCTGAACGGCGACCAGAGCGCCGCCGCGATGACGGTCACCAGCGGTGAGGGCGAGGACGCCGTGAGCAAGACCGTGGCGGACACCGACTACGTGCGCGTGGACGAGGTCGCCAACGCGATCACGCTGCCGCTGGGCACCGACAACTTCGGCCGCGACACGCTGACGGAGCTGGTCAAGGCCACGGGCGTTTCGCTGGTCATAGGCCTGATCGCCGGCACGATCGCGACGCTTTTGGGCCTGACGGTCGGCCTGCTGGCGGGCTACGTGGGCGGCATCGTGGACGACATACTGATGTTCATCGCGAACCTGTTCACCGTGATCCCCGGCTTCGTGCTGCTGATACTGATCTACTACTCGGTCGGTCAGGAGGCGCGCGGCGCGACCACATGCGCCATCGTCATAGGTGTGACCAGCTGGGTCTGGACCGCCAGGTCCGTGCGTTCGCAGGTCATATCGCTGAGGAACCGCGACCACGTGAACCTGTCCAAGCTCTCCGGCCACAGCCTGATCAGAATCGTGACCACGGACATACTGCCCTACATCGCGTCCTACGTGGTGATGGCGTTCATACTGCAGGTCTCGTCCGGCATACTGGCCGAGGCGCAGCTGTCTCTGCTGGGCCTGGGCCCCAAGACCACGGACGTTCCCACGCTGGGCCTGATGATGAACTGGGCGAAGCTGTTCGGCGCGTACACGTCCTCCAACGCGTGGTGGGCGTATTTCCCGGTCATACTGGTCATCGCGCTGACGAGCTTCTCGCTGAATCTTATGAACACGGGCCTGGACCAGGTCTTCAACCCGACGCTGCGTGATTGAGGAGGTGTGGAAAGCATATGGCAAAGAAGATCCTTGAGGTCAAGCAGCTGACCACAAAGTATATCACCAGACAGGGCGAGGACGTCTACTCTGTCGACCACGTGTCGCTGGACATCGAAGAGGGCAAGAGCCTGGGCATCGCGGGCGAATCCGGCTGCGGCAAGTCCACGCTGGCGCTCTCGCTGATGGGCTACTACTTCCCGCCGCTGCACTATACGTCCGGCGAGATCATCGTGGACGGCAAGAACATATCGGGCCTGGATCCCGACACGGTGCGCAAGACCGTGCTGGGCAGCGACGTGGCCTACATACCGCAGGCGGCCATGAACGCGCTGAACCCCACGCGCAAGGTCGGCAAGTTCATCGAGGACGTCATGAAGGCGCACGAGATCAAGATGACGAAGGCCGAGGTGCGCGAGATGGCCGAGCAGCGCTTCAAGCTGGTGGGCCTGCCTGTCGAGGCGCTGGACAAGTACTCCGTCGAGCTCTCCGGCGGCATGCGCCAGCGCGTGGTCATCGCCGTGTCGACAATACTGAACCCCAAGGTGCTGATCGCGGACGAGCCTTCCTCCGCGCTTGATGTCACCAGCCAGAAGCTGGTCATCAAGATGATGAAGGACATGATGAATATGGGCCTGGTCAAGAGCATGATATTCATCACGCACGAGCTGCCGCTTCTGTACAACGTGACCGACGACATCATGGTCATGTACGCGGGACAGATCGTCGAGCGCGGCTCCGCGCACGACATGGTCTTCGACCCGGTGCATCCGTATTCCCGCGGCCTGATGAACTCGATACTGGTGCCCGAGGAGGGCAACCGCGACGTGAAGCTCACGGCCATACCGGGCACGCCGCCGAACCTGAAGCATCCGCCGGCCGGCTGCCGCTTTGCCGAGCGCTGCCGCTACGCAAAGCCCGCGTGCTTCTACAGCGTCATGCCCATCACGGAGTTCGCGCCGGGACGCACCTATCGCTGCAACATGTCTGTCGACGAACTGAGGGAGGTGTACGCACGTGAAGACGCCGAATGATCAGGTCAATCTGACCAAGACCGACAACCGCGAGAGCGTGACCTTCGGCCAGAACCGTGACAAGGACTTCTCCAAGGAGCCCCTCTGCCTGAGCGGGCGCGACGTCACGCGCGTGTTCCAGACGGGCAAGACCACCACGGTGGCCGTCGACCATGTGAACTTCGACTTCCACAAGGGCGAGCTGATCTCGATCGTCGGCGAATCCGGCTCGGGTAAGACGACGCTCTCGAAGATGCTCTTAGGGCTGCTCGAACCCACGTCCGGCGAGATATTCTTCCGCGGCGAGAAGCGCGACATCTCCACTGGCGCCAAGAAGCGCGAATACTGGAAGGGCATACAGGCCATATTCCAGGATCCCTTCTCCAGCTACAACGTGTTCCACAAGATCGACTCGGTGCTGCTGGACTGCATCAACATGCGCGGCGGCAAGAACCTGTCGAAGGACGAGAAGTTCCACATGATGGAGGAGGCCTGCTCCTTCGTGAACCTGAAGTTCGCGGAGCTGACCAACAAGTATCCCTTCGAGCTCTCCGGCGGCCAGAT
>SVGK01000242.1 GCA_015056395.1 Clostridiales bacterium | reverse complement strand
GCCCACCACCTGCAATTGCTTGATCGCCGCGGGGCGGTACACGTCGCAGGCAACCAGCAGGGGCTTTTTGTTGTCCTTCTTGATCAGGTTGCCCAGCTTGCCGGCCATCGTCGTCTTGCCGGCGCCCTGCAGGCCCACCAGCATGTATATCGTCGGCGCCTGCGGCGAATAGGTCAGGCGGGCGTTCGTGCCGCCCATCAGCTCGGTCAGCTCTTCGTTGACGATCTTGATGACCTGCTGGCCGGGCGTGAGGCTTGCGAATATGTCCGCGCCCACCGCGCGTTCGGTCACGCGCTTTACGAAGTCCTTGACGACCGGGAAGCTCACGTCCGCCTCGAGCAGCGCCATGCGCACCTCGCGCATCGCGGCCTTGACATCCGCTTCGGTCAGCTTGCCCTTGCTGTTGAGCTTTTTGAATGCGCTTGTGAGTTTATCGGTCAATCCCTCGAATGCCATGGGGCCGTCACCTCTGTTAAGTATCTATGATGTCCGAAAGGGCGCCGCGAAGGCGGGCCGCCGTGTCGCCGTCCGAGCCGTCGAGTTCATCGAGCAGCGCAAGCGCCTCCTTCGCCCGGTCGCGCATCGCCACGTGGCGGCTGACCAGGCCCAGCTTGTCCTCGTATCCCTCTAACTGCTTCAGCCCCTTGTGCAGCGCGTCCGATACGCCCTGGCGGGTGATGCCCAGCTGGTCCGCGATCTCCGCAAGGGACATGTCCTCCTCGCAGTAGAGCGCCATGATCCTCTGCCTGTTCTCGGTGAGCAGGGGGCCGTAGAAGTCCAGCAGGAGATTGGTGTGTACGCGCTCAGCCATGTCGGACACGTTCTCATCCCCCTCCCGCAACGCACAAGAGTATACACGAAACGGGCGGCGATGTCAAGTTAAAAAGCTTGACATCGCCGCCCGTTTGCGCAGCGCTCATCCGAAATATCGCTGCGCTTCCGCGTCCGAAAGCTTGAAGTCCTCTATCAGCGAATCGATCACGTGGTCCGTGGCCTTGCGGGCATAGCCGCGCATGTTCTCGACGGCGTTCTCCCACTTTTCGTAGCTCCAGCCCCAGCGCGCGCAGTTGCGCTGCATGTGCGGCGCCATGATGTCGTGGAAATAGTCGATGCGGTCGATCACGTTGTCCGCGCTCAGGTCCGTGCGCAGCAGCTCGCCGTAGCGCGTCAGGAAGTACTCGCGGCAGCCGTCGTTCTTCATCAGCGCCTTGAACAGCACGTTCGGCTGCGTGGTGATGCTGCCGACCTTGTCCGAGCTGGTGGAAAGCCATCCCTTGACCGGGTCGCGCTCGGCGCGGAAGGACAGGTCCAGGTCGAAGAACGCCCAGCGCCACAGCCCGTCGCCGTTCGGGTCGCGGTATGATATCACGTTGCCCAGGTCCTGGTTGTCGGTGTACATCTCGAGCATGACGTATTCGAGATAGTTCTCCACGTCCATATACGTGCGCAGCGTCGCGAGGTTGCCCTCGTCCCTCAGGTCGTTCTTCTTTGCGAAGGACATGAGCTCCTTCCACGCCTGGCTGCTGCCCTGCATGGTGAGCGGCTCGCTCCCCTTCAGTATGTCCAGGTATTCCTGGTCGTCGTTGCTCCAGCCCTCGTGCTGGCAGATCATCTGCGCGTTGATGCGCTCGCGCATGAAGTAAAAGCCCCAGTATTCCCCGTTGACATAGACGATGGCGGGCTCGTAGTCCATGTAAAGCACGCTCGTGTTCTGGGCCAGCGTCGAGAGCACCGCGTCACGCATGAATGCGGACTGGTTGTCCTGCCCGCCGCAGCGAAGTATGACCGCCTTGTATTCCTCGAACGCAAGGTCGTTGAACAGCGCCGCGCGGAAGCGGTTGTCCCCGTATTCCTTCTTCGCGGTCAGCCGAAACGCCTTCTGCGGGAACATGGAGCGGCTGCCCGAACCGTGCAGCTTGAACAGGCACTCCTGCGAGATCATGCGGCTCATGTCCCTGTCGTAGATCTCGACGTGCACGCTGTAGCCCGAACCCGCCTTGCTCGTCACCAGCGTGCCGTTCTCGGCGGTCAGCTCCTCGGGGTCCCCGGACACGCAGACCAGCTTGATGCCGGGGTCCTCGTCGAACAGATAGGTCTGCGTCGTCGTGCCGCTCGTCAGCGCGCCGTCTGCCCACGCGATCGCGCGCACCACGGTGGTCCCGGTGATCTGTATGGGCTGCGTGTACGGCGTGGAGGTGAGATCCGGCGCGGAACCGTCCAGCGTGTAGTAGATGGGTATGCCGGGGGTGCCGGAGAGCATCAGCGAGAACGGCTCGTCCCTGAGCCCGCCCGGCTCGGAGAACGACACGTCCTGCGCGGCGCGGGGATACGACGTGCCGATGTTGGGCTTGCCGGGCGTGGGGGTCGTGAAGTAGCCGTACTGGTCCGACCCCTCCACGCGGCCGTAGGACACGCCGCGCCGCTGGTTGAACAGCGCCATCCTGTCGATCGGCGCGCCGGACGGGTCCGAGAGCACGAGCCGTTCGAACTTGTCCACGGAGAGCGCGAAATCCGCCTGGCGCGCGGGATCCGCGCCGGCGCCCGCAAGCTTGACGCCCATGAACTGGCCGGCCTTTATCACGACGCCCTGCGGGAACTGCCAGCGGCGCGGCTTGTCCGGATCGGGGGAGAGCCCGTAGCCGGACAGGTCGATGTCGTTTGCGGACAGGTTGACCAGCTCGCACCAGTCGCTCCCGCCGTCCATGCTGACCATGACCTCGTTGATGTAGAGCCCCAGCGCGTTCTCCGCAGGCCCTTTCCAGTCCGCGTCCAGCGCCATGAGCGTGCCCTCGAGCGTGTTCTCATAGCCCGGCGAGGGCGTGTCGACCTCGGCCAGCGTGCCATCGGCCTGGCGGGCCAGCGAACAGTCCGCGCCCAGCGTCTCGTAGGACATGCGCGAGGCGACGGTGCCCTGCGGGTCGAACAGCAGCAGCTGGTCCCCCGCGGCGCTCAGCCTGAAGGGCGCGTGCAGCGTGCCCTCCAGCTGCTTGTGACCGGTCAGGAACACGATGAGGTAGTCGTAGGCGGGCAGCGTGACGTCGGGGAACACGAACTTGCGCGGCGCGAGCGTGTCGTCCGTCATCGACCATCCGGCAAGGCGTATGTCCTCGTGCGAATAGTTGTAAAGCTCCACCCAGTCCGTATACGCGCCGGTGTCGTCCCTGAGCGTCACGTGGTTCGCGGCCATCAGCTCGTTGAGCCGCACGCCCAGGTCCGCCTCGTCCTGCGCCGCGCCCGGCAGCAGCGACACCCCAAGGTCGAAGGCGTCGTACGGGTCGCGCGCGGACCATGCGCCCGTCAGCGCGTCCAGCGTATAGACGCTTCCGGAGGAAAGCGCGGGCACGCTGAGCGTCTCGACGAGCTCGCCCCTGGGCTCCTGCAGGGTCAGCTGCACGCCGCCCGCGCTCAGGTTGAAGCCCAGGAACAGCGTCCCGCTTGGCGCACCCTCGACGGGCTTGCCTCCGTAGAGCACGATGCTTTCCATAGGGGCCAGCACCCGTTCCGTGAACACATAGCGCTTGCGGAAGTCGGCATTGCGTATGATGCTCCAGCCGTCCAGATCGACCGCGCGGTCGGAAAAGTTGACCAGCTCGATCCAGTCGCGGTAGACGCCGCCCACGGGAAGACACACGCCCTTGTTGGACGTCATGACGCGGTAAAAGCCCAGCGTGTCCCCGCCGGACGCGCCCTCCCCGCGCACGGGCGCGGGCAAAAGCATGATAAGGCACAGCATGTACGCGGCCAAACGTATGTGGAAAGCTCTGCTTCGCATGAAGATGTTCCTTTGAAATGTGTGTATTTGCATGAAAGAATCGGCCCCCTGTCGTGCGAGGACAGGGGGCAGGCGTTGCGCCTTCAGGTCATCAGGCCTTTCCGTCGCAGCCCAGCACGTCGACCAGCTTGTGCATGACCATGTCCTTGATGGCCACGCGGGCGGGCTTCAGGTACTGGCGGGGATCGAAATGATCCGGATGCTCCGTGAAGTGCTGGCGGATGCACGCGGTCATCGCCAAGCGCAGGTCGGAGTCGATGTTGATCTTGCAGACCGCGCCGCGGGCCGCCTGGCGCAGCTGCTCCTCGGGGATGCCGACGGCGTCGGGCATCTTGCCGCCGCACTCGTTGATGATCTTGACGAACTCCTGCGGCACGGAGGAAGAGCCGTGCAGCACGATCGGGAAGCCGGGCAGGCGCTTGGAGACCTCGTCCAGTATGTCGAAGCGCAGCGGCGGGGGCACCAGTATGCCCTTCTCGTTGCGGGTGCACTGTTCGGCCTTGAACTTGTAGGCGCCGTGCGAGGTGCCGATGGCGATGGCCAGGGAGTCGCAGCCGGTCTCCTCGACGAAGTGCTGCACGTCCTCGGGACGGGTGTA
>SVGK01000241.1 GCA_015056395.1 Clostridiales bacterium | reverse complement strand
GCGAAACGGCCTGCGGGAGCGTGTCCCTCGTGCGCGACAGCCTGGAATTTGCGCTGTTCAGCGAGTGCATGCGTCTCGGCCTGCCGATATTCGGCATATGCCGCGGCTGCCAGCTGATCAACGTCGCCATGGGCGGCACGCTGACGCAGGACATACCCACGCGATACGGCACGGTGCACCAGATGAGCGGCGAGAAGAAGTCCGCGTTCATGCACGACGTCCGCGTCGTACGGGGCACGCGCCTCTTTGAGGCCACCGGCGGCGACCTCGCCGTCGACAGCTATCACCACCAGTGCGTCCGCCGGCTTGCGGTCGGGCTCGTGCCCGCCGCGTACGCCCCGGAGGGCTTCATAGAGGCTTTCGAATCGGCGCCGGGCGCGCCGTACCTGCTCGCGGTGCAGTGGCACCCGGAGATCACGCTGAGGTACGACATGGCGTCCGTGCGCCTTTTCGAGATGTTCGGGCGCGCGGTCGAAAGGTATCGTCAGTCGTCCTGAGCAAACAGCGGGTCCACGGCCTGCGCTATGATGTCCCAGGAAAAGCCCCTGCGCGCAAGCGCCTGTCCGAGCTTTGCGCGGGCCTCGCGCGGCGGCAGGTCGCGTAGCCTCTCAAAGCGCTTGACGGCGAAGCGCCGCGCCGCTTCGAGCTGCTGTTCATTGTCCAGAAAGAGCTCCGCCGCTTCCTGCGCCGTATCGCGGTCTATGCCCTTGGCCTGGAGCTTTCGCCTGACGGCATATATGCCTTCATCCGATCTGGACCTGCTTTCGGCGATACGCTCGGCAAAACGCCGGTCGTCGATGAGCCCGAGCTCGCCAAGCCGTTGGGCGGCCTGTTCGGCGACGGGAGTGACATAGCCCGCGCGCACGAGCTTTTCGATAAGCATCTGCCGCGTCTGTGCGCCCCTGTCGAGTATGCTCAGAGCGGCTTCCATGCAGTCGTTCCACTGCAGCTGTGCCAGGCGGCTCACGTACGCATCATAGTCGAGCTCGTCGCCCTCCGATAAGGGATTCTTCGCGAAGTGCTTTTTGCGCACCCTGAGCAGGCCGCCCTCATCGAACGAGAGCAGCATCACGCCGCGCATCTCCCTTATGCCGGTGATATACATCCGTATCCCCCCAAATCGAAGGTTTTTTCAATGATTATACATCCGCCTTCTTGACGAAACCACCGTGAATGTGTTATTATAATGACATTATGTGAACCGGGAGGAGATCCAATATGTCTGGACATAACAAATGGTCTACCATCAAAAATAAAAAGGCAAAGACCGATGCCGCGAAGGGCAAGATCTTTACCAAGATCGGCCGCGAGATCGTGATCGCTGTCAAGACCGGCGGCAGTGCGGATCCGGCGCTCAACAGCAAGCTGAAGGACGTCATCGCCAAGGCGAAGGCGGCCAATATGCCCAACGACAACATACAGCGTTCCATCAAGAAGGCGGCCGGCGAAGGCGATGCGACCACCTACAAGGAGGTCACCTATGAGGGCTATGCGCCGTGCGGCGTCGCCGTCATCGTCGAAATTGTGACCGACAACCTGAACCGTACGGCCTCCGAGGTGCGCCACATATTCGACAAGTGCGGCGGCTCTCTGGGCGCGACGGGCTGCGTCAGCTGGAAGTTCGAGCGCAAGGGCGTCATCGTGATCGACAACAGCAAGAAGCTCGACGAGGACGAGCTGATGATGCTCGCGCTGGACTGCGGCGCGGCCGATGTCGAGATCGACGAGGATTCCGCCATCATCTACACAGATCCCTCCGATTTCTCCGCCGTGCGCGACAGCCTCGAAGCCGCGGGCTGCACGTTCCTGTCCGCCGAGCGCGCCATGGTGCCCACGTCGACCACCGAGCTGCCCGACGAGGAATCCGTCCAGAAGGTCACACGGTTGCTGGACTGGCTCGAGGATTACGACGACACGCAAGCCGTATACCACGACGCGGAGCTTCCCGACGACGAGGACGAAGACGAATGATATCCCTTTATGCGCATCCGACCGCAGGGCGTCACGCCCTGCGGTCGTTCTTTTGCCTTGCGGTGTTCCCGATGGCGAGCATCGCCATGCTGACGGCTTCGATGTCCCTCATCGTGCCGCTCTTCACACCGTAGTCCATGTTGACCAGTCGCAGGTAGAGGTCTCTGAACACGCGCCCGGGCAGCATGCGGCTGCGCTTGGATATGGGGAAGAGCGCCTTCTCGTTTCGGAGTCCCAGCGGCTTGACCAGCTCCTTGAGCGGCCTGTTCGCGTCCAGCGCGAGCCTCACGTGGCACAGCTGGCGGACCTGGCCTGTCAGGAAGGCCAATATCCCCATGGGATCCTCGCCGTTTGCGATCAGGGAGTCCAGCAGTACATTCGCCTGCGCGATGTCGCCCTCGAGGAGGTAGCCCGTCAGCGTGTATACGCGCTGTTCGAGCGATAGGGGCACTATGGCCTCCACGTCGCGCCGTTCGATCTGCGGCCTGTCTCCGACGAATGCCGTAAGCTTGTCCAGCTCGATCGACAGGCGCGTGAGGTCGCTGCCTATGCGTTCGGTCAACGCGAACACGGCGTCGGTATCGATCTTCTTGCCGTCCGGCTTCAGCCGCCTGTTCGCCCAGACCGCGATCTCCCTGTCGGAGAGCTCGTCGAACGTCACCACCGCCCCGGCGGCCTCGAAGGCCTTGAGCAGCGCCTTGTTCGAGACGCTTCCGTGGTTAAAGAATATCGTGACGGACGTGTCGATGGGCTCGGAAAGCCATGAACTGAGCGCCTCGAGTTCAGCCTCGTCCGCTTTGTCGCGTCCCTGCGCAAGCGGCGGCCAGTCGCGCGCGACGACCAGGCGTTTGTCGCACATGACGGGCAGCGTGTCCGCGGCGTCCAGCACCTCCCTGAGCGTGGGGTGGTCGAGCGTCGCCTCGTTGAAGCCCTCCAGCCCCGCGGGCAGGAGCTTCTCGCGCAGGCGCCGCACGGCTTCATGCTTGTACCATTCTTCGCTTCCGGTGAAGCAATAGGCGTGCCCCAGCGCACCGGAATCGATCGCCTTCAGGAATTCAGTCGTATCCATATGCTTCGCCTCCCGCGTCCAGATAGGTCTCCACATGGTATCCGTCGCCCTTCGGCCGCACCGTGATCGCGCCGCAGCGGTCCGTGCGGTAGATCCTGGCCCCGGCGGCGCGCAACCGCTCCAGCACTTCCTCCGTGGGATGACCGTAGTTGTTGTCTCCCACGGATATGATCGCGATGTCGGGCGAAGTCGCCCCGACCAGCGCGTCGTCCGTCGACTTGGCCGAGCCGTGGTGCGGCACCCTCAGCAGGTCGACATCGGGCATTACCGCAGGCTCTCCCTTGGCTGTGAGGTCGCCCGTGAGGAACACGCTCGCGCCATCCCGTTCGATCTCGACCAGCAGGGACATATCGTTTTCGTCCTCGGGCAGGCCGTCCGGGCCGTAGATCGTGGCCGTGGCGCGCGGCGTGAGGACGATGGAGTCGCCCGCCGCAAGCTCTATGATGGGGATGTCCATCGACTGCGCAAGCTCGATGCCTTCTTTGACTGCGTCGACCGGCTCGACTTCGAACCAGCCCTTCGGCACGTATATCACCCTGGGCGGGAGTGCGTTCAGCAGGCTCACCAGCCCGCCCGCATGGTCGTAGTGCGGATGGGACAGAAACACCGCGTCCACGCCCAGGTATGCGCCGCTGACAAAGTCCTCTACGGGCGTGTAGGGCTCACCAGTGTCATAGATGAATACCTTTCCGTCGATGGCCAGCACCGTGGCGTCGGCCTGTCCGGCGTCCAGGAACGTCATCGTAAAGCCAAGCGTATCGATCCAGGCCGCGCCCATGGACACTGCGACCAGCAGCACAAGGGACGGCGCGAGCACCTTGCGTATCCGCGGACGTATGCGCGTGACGCACGAGGCCGAGATGAATATGACGATGTGCGCCAGGAACAGCCATGCGGGATAGTTCGGCACGTGCATGCGTCCCAAGCCCAACGAGGACGTACCCCTGACCAGCGACGTGAGCAGCGCATACAGCCGGTCCGGCACGACGGCGGCGAAGGCCATGCTGCGCGGGAGCAGCAGGGAAAGCAGCGTGACGGCAAGCGAAAGGGGATAGGCGAGCATCGCTATGGGCACCGCGACGAGATTGAGCGGCACGGCCAGCAGCGACTGTCCTCCGAACCACCTGATCACCAGCGGCAGCGTTGAAAGTGTTGCCGCAAGCGTCGTGGCCGTCAGGTCGAAGAAATACATGAGCGTTCGCCTGAAGCAGCGCACGGATCGGGGCGTCCTGACCGTGATGGGCGGTATCAGGTCCCGCTTGAGCAGCCTGTCGAAGGGCTCCTTGAGCAGTATGATCCCCGCCGTGGCGGAGAACGAGAGCAGGAAGCCCGT
>SVGK01000240.1 GCA_015056395.1 Clostridiales bacterium | reverse complement strand
CCTTTCCCTGCTTGATCTTTTTGTCGAAGCTCTGTATGATCATCTCACACAGGCGCTTGCTGGCCCCCATGATGTTCGTGGGGTTCACGGCCTTGTCCGTGCTGATCAGCACGAAGCGCTCGCAGCCGTGTATCATCGCGGCGTAGGCGGTCTTGTAGGTGCCTATGGCGTTGTTCTTGATGCTCTCGCAGGGACTGTCCTCCATCAGCGGCACGTGCTTGTGCGCCGCCGCGTGGTAGACCACCTGCGGCCTGTACTTGCTGAACACCTGGAACATCCTGCGGCTGTCGCGCACGGAGCCTATCAGCACCACCAGGTCGAGGTCGGGATACTTCTCCTTGAGCTCCAGCTGTATGGAATAGGTGTTGTTTTCGTAGATGTCGAATATGATGAGCTGGCGGGGCTGGTGCGCGGCGATCTGCCTGCACAGCTCGCTGCCTATGCTGCCGCCGCCGCCCGTCACCAGCACGGTCTTCCCGTTGATGAAGCGGTAGACCTCGTCCATGTCCGCGCGTATGGGATCGCGGCCCAGCAGGTCCTCCACGGTGACGTTGACCATGCTGCTCACGGTCACCTGGCCCATCATGAGCTGATACATGCCGGGCAGCTGCATGAGCTTGCAGCCCGTCTCGCTGCATATGTGCAGTATGTCGCGCTTGTCTTCATTCGAGGCGCTTGGTATCGACAGGAATATCTTGTCCACGCGATAGTCCCGCGCGGCGGAGAGTATGTCGTCGCGGCCGCCCACCACCGGCACGCCCTCGAGGTAGCGCCCCTGCTTGGTGGGATCGTCGTCAATCACGCACACCGCGCGCATGCCCTCCTTGTTCGCGTGGCGCAGGTCGTGCAAAAGCATCTGCCCGGACAGGCCCGCGCCTATGATCATGACGCGCGTCTCGTTGACGGAGGGTTTGCGTATATAGTATTGGAAAATGTCGATCAGGCGCGGCAGCAGGCGCGCCGCGATCAGAAGCGCCGCCTGTATCATGAGGCCCCATACGGAATAGGAGATCGGCATGCGCAATACGAGCGTGTTCACGATGAGCGCGTAGACCAGCGACACGCATACGGACGTGACGCCCGTGCGCGTGATCTCGCCCACGCTGGTATAGCGCAGTATGCCGCGGTACAGCCGCGCGAACGCGAACACGGGCACGCACAACAGCGCGTAGACGGGTACGGTGTGGTAGTAGGTATCCATGTAATACGGATAGATCCACGTGAACTTCCCGTCGAATCTGAGCCATAGCGCCAGGAAATAGGCCAGATGGATGGCGAACACGTCCCACAGTGCAAGGATAGCGGCGTTCAGGCGCCAGTTGGTGCTCTTCTTGACGGCTATCATGGCGATCCACCTTTACTGTCGTGTCGTGCGTTATGTTCTTCCGTGTGTCGGCGCAGCGCAGCCTCGAAGACCGAAAGCCCTGTGAAACCGTTTTAGCCGTCCGCCTTATAGAAGCCCCGGCAGTTTCTTTCGCGCCAATGGGCTGAGGACGAGCAGACCGGGACGCCGCCTTTCAAGGAGGCTTTGGCCCCTCTTGGATTTAACCATCCTGTTATTATACAATACCATCGTTCTGAAGTCAATGACTGTCACGTGCAAAATCGTCGATATAACCGTAAATTTACATTCGCACATTCTCGTCAGTTGTTTCAGCCTTTGTTAATTTATCAGACGAACGCGGTATCCTGTGGACAATCGGTCCCTGAAATGGTACAATGATAAGAATCGTAAAAACGATCCGTCCGGTTTATGATCGACCGGAGCGCAGGCCCACGGGGCCTTCAAATCCCAGGGCGAAGGGACGGATGCTTCTATGCTGATCGAGCTTGCCGGCGTGCCGGTTGAGATATGCTGCAGATTTCCCTCGAACGAGCGTTTCCTCGAGGATTATCGCACGGACAAGCCGCCCGTCATGACCGTAAGGCCCGGGCCCGAGGATCTCGAGGCGATACGCGAGGCCTTCATCAAAGAGGACAGGCGCGAGGTCCGTTACGACCCCGCCTATCTTGAAAACAACGCGATACACGCGCTGCTGGCCGAAGGCCTCGTGCAGCACGACGTGCTTTTGATGCACGGCTCGGCGCTCTGCATGGACGGCCTGGGCTACATATTCGCCGCGAAGAGCGGCACGGGAAAGAGCACGCATGCGCGGCTCTGGCGCCGGGAGTTCGGCAACAGGGTGTTCATGATCAACGACGACAAGCCGATGCTGCGCATCGAGGAAGGCCGCGTGACCGTGTACGGCACGCCCTGGGACGGCAAGCACAGATTGAGCCGCAACGCCTCCGCGCCGCTCAAGGCCATCGCGCAGCTCTGCCGCGGCGATGAGAACCGCATCGAGCCCTTGTCGAAGGCCGGCGCGTTCCAGATGCTCATGAAGCACGCCTATATCTCCAGGGATCCCGCCGTCATGGCGCGCATCATGGCGCTTGAGAAGAGACTTGTCGACAGCGTGCCGTTCTATCATCTGCAATGCAACATGGAGCCCGAGGCGGCGCGCGTCGCCCGGGCGGCCATGAGCGCCGGATGCCTTCAAGTGAAAGAAACGGCCTTTGAAAAAGGAGGAGTTTTTGAATGAAAGACGACCTGAAGCGCGAAGCCTACGAGACGCCCACCATGGAGGTGGTCGACATCGCCGCCGAGAACACGATACTGACCAGCGGCGGCGCCGCGACGCCCAGGAACCGCCTCTGCCGCCGCGACGGATGCAATGGCTACAACTACTCCCAGTGGGGATACGGTACCCAGGGCTAACGCCATACGCGACCGGACGGTGGACCGCAGACCATGAAAGAGATCCAGAAGAAGGATAAGCTGCTTGCCAAGCTGCTGCCCGGACAGAAGCCGCGTCCCGGCGTCGTCTACAGACCTTCCCAGTTCGCGGTGCAAGCCGGCGGCCGCGTGTGGAACACGCTGACGCAGCAGTGCCTCGAGACCGCGCTGCCGCAGTCCGCGCGCGCGGGAGAAGGCTATGACGACCTGATCCGCGACTACATGCTGGTGCCCATGGACAAGGACGAATGCCGGTTCTACGAGGGCATTTCGGCCATGATGCGCGCCTACAACCGAAAGCCCGGCTGCTTCGGCTATACGATACTGCCGACGCTGGGCTGCAACGCCCGCTGCGTGTACTGCTACGAGCAGGGCATGGTGCAGACGCGCATGTCCGGCGAGACGGTCGCCCAGGTGATACGCTTCATACTGGACACGCACGCGGAGGACGACGTCGCGCTGTCATGGTTCGGCGGCGAGCCGTTGCTCTGCCCCGACATCATCGACACGATCACCGCCGCGCTGGGCGAAGCGGGTCTTCGCTACCACTCTTCCATGATCTCCAACGGGAGCCTTATAACGCCGCGCATCGTCGAAAAGATGACGGGGGCGTGGAAGCTCGGGAGCATACAGATCTCCATGGACGGGGCGGAGCGCGACTATGTCGCCCGCAAGCGCTATCTGAGCGGCTCGGATCACTACCGCGCCGTGATCGAGAACATACGGCGCATGGCGGAGAGCGGCATACGCGTGGCGATACGCTGCAACGTCGACTTCGACAACTGGGACGGCGTGCCGGAGATGCTTCTGGACATGAAGGAGCTGCTCCCGGACAAGCGGAACGTACAGTTCTATTTCGCGCCGCTCAACGCGGTGCGCGCGGGCGACGATGAAGCGGCCATGTGGGAGAGGATCGTCTCCGCCGCGCCGCTTCTGGAGGACGCGGGCTTCACGCCCATGGGCTGGCTCGTCAGGAGCGGGCCGTTCCAGATCTTCCACTGCATGGCGGACGGCGGCAGCGTCGTGATCGCCCCGGACGGGTGCCTGTATCCCTGCGAGCACTGCCCGCCCGAGGCGCGCTTTGGCGACATCTGGCGCGGCGTCACGGACGAGGCGGCCAGAAGGGATTTCTGCCGCGCGGACCGCACGCGCGAACAGTGCCGCGGCTGCTCCTATCTCCCGCTGTGCACATCGTTTGCATCATGCCCCGTCAGGGACGCTCACTGCCGGGCGATCAGGGACATGGAGGTCCAGACCTTCCTGCCGCGCATGCGGCCCATGGAAGGCGGACAGGACGAAGTGACCATTTGTTGAGAGGATATCGCCTATGAAACTCAGAGAAGGATTCATGACGCAGGACATCGACGACACGCAGTTCCTGGTGCCGGTGGGCGCGGAACACTTCAGCGGCGTCGTGCGCAGCAACCCCACGGCGGCGTTCATCGTGAACTGCCTGAAGGAAGAGACCACGCTCGAAGGCATCGTGGACGCCATGTGCCTGAAGTACGACGCGCCGCGCGCCACGATACGGGCGGATGTCGAGAAGATACTGGAAACGCTCAGGGGCATCGGCGCCATCGAGGAACAGGCCTAAAGCCCATAGGCGTCC
>SVGK01000239.1 GCA_015056395.1 Clostridiales bacterium | reverse complement strand
TGCGACGACATCTGCATTTGTCAATCGAAACTCAAATCGCGGTTTGTGCTTTACAGACCGGGATATCCATGTTAAATACTGTTGTAACCTATAATATATGAAGGGACACAGACAAGCGAGGTGATCGGACGTGAAAAGGACACTTTTGCGCGCACTGCTCATGGCCGCGGCGCTCGTCGCGTCGCTGGCGGCGCTGGCCGCGGCGGAGACGCTCACCCAGGGCGTACTTACCGATGCCGTCATATCCACGGGGGGAGAGACGCTTATCTATACCTTCACGCCTGACGAGTCGGGATGGTATGCCTTCACCTCCTCCGGCTCCTGCGATACCGTGGCCACGCTTTACGACTACCGCGGCGATGCGCTGAAGAGCGGCGACGACTTCGGCTCGGACCGCAACTCCCGCCTCGTCTACAGGCTCTACAGCTATTCGACCTATACTTATGAGGTCCGCCTGTACTCGGGCTCGGCGACAGGTTCCTTCCAGGTGGCCGTGGGCCCGACGAGAGGCCTGTACTCCGCCTCGCAGTCGAAGTCTGACGTCTATGTATACCCCGGCAGCACGCCGACACTGGCGGTCAACGCGGAATACGACGGCGGCGTCACCTACCAGTGGAGCTACAGAAGCATGAATGATTTCTCTCTCGATGAGACGGCGATCCCCGGAGCCGACCAAAGCTCCTATAGCACGGAGCCTGTCCTGGAGGACACGTATTATTACTGCGCCATCACGGATGAGTGCGAGAGAACGAAGACGCTTCAGTTCTATGTCTATTGCGACAATGAGCTGGAGGCCCAGGCTCAGGGAAACACATCGTTCCAGGCGGCGCTTGGCACCGTTTCTGCGCTTTCGGTCAGCGCGTCCTGCCACACAGGGGATCTGACCTATACCTGGTACAAAAGGATCTATGAAGAGGGCATGGAGGGCGAGGAGGGATGGACCGTGTTCGCAGGCCCGTCGAACACGAAGACGTCGATCCAGACCGATCCCCTGGCGACGAGGACCGATTACCGCTGCCTGGTCGAGGACGAATACGATGACAACACGCAGGTTTATTTCACGATCATCGTGAAGAACGACCTGACCGTCACGCCGGTGGGCGGATCTCTGAAGAAATTTGCGCCCGGCGACACGGTGCTGCTTTCCGTGTCCGCGGACTGCAGGACGGGCGCGCTCCATTACGAATGGCGGGGCTTTACGTACATGTCCGACGGCAACAGAGACTATTTCGACGCCGAATGCGACGCGTCCACACTGCGGCTCGAAAACGTGACGAACAGGTTCGAAGTGTATTGCTACGTCTCTGACGATTACGGAAACAGGGCCGAAGCCACATTTGTCGGCGAACCGGACAACGACCTCAGGGTCGCCTACGGCACGTCCCCTTCGATCACCGCGCACCCCGGCGAGACCCCGACGCTTGCGGTGAATTCATTTTGCGCGCAGGGCGCGCTTGCGTATACATGGCTCAGCGACGCCAGGCGCTATTATTATTCCTATAACAATGAGGATTACTGGGACGGCAGCGAGATCGAGGGGGAGACGTCGTCGTCGCTCACGCTGGGCGAAAACATGAAGACCGGCACCTATGTCTGCATCGTCAGGGACATGTACGGAAACGAGATCTACAGGCCGTTCGCGGTGACGGTCGACAACAGTCTGAGTGTCTCGGCGCTGAACCCATCCAGGCAGGTCGCGCAGGGCACCGACGTGCCGCTCAGCGTCAGCGCGTCGGCGTCTTCGGGCGTCCTCAAATACAGCTGGAGCGGACGCGACATCACGCCGAACGGTTCCGCCTGCACGGCAAGCGACGTACAGGAAGACACGACCGTGAAGTGCACCGTTTCGGACGACTATGGCAACAGCAGGGAGGTGTCGTTCGTGATACGCGTGACCGCGATCGAAACGCTCCCGGCGGCCACGAACGTCACGGTACAGCTGCCGGAAGACGGGTCGAAGACGTTCTCGTTCACCGCGGCGTCCACGGGCCTCTATTCGTTCCGTTCGATCAGGCAGGCGGGGCAGTGCGATCCCCGCGCCACGCTCTATGACGAGTACTGGAGAGTCCTCGAGAAGAACGAATACGACGGGATGGACTATAGCATGGATTTCCTGATCACCCGCAGGCTCACGGCCGGACAGACGGTCTATCTGAACGTGTCGGAATACTACGGCGCGCCGTTCATCGTGCGCGCGCAGCTGCTGGATCAGGTGTTCGCCTTTGGCGGCGAGACGCTGTGCCTGCCAAAGGGACTGCAGTTCATGCTGCCGGTGGAGGATTCCGGCGTGTTCGCCTTTGTCAACAAGGCCCCGGATACGCTCGACATCGACGGGAACGTGGTCTCCGTGATGGACACGGGCGGCGCCGTCATGTACGCGATCACGCCCGACAGCTACATCATCTACGACTTCGATTTTTCGGACAGGCTCGCCGTGCTGGATATGCCCGCCGGGCTTGAGACGATAGGCGCGGAGGCCTTCCTGAACACGGGCGCATGCTATGCAGCGCTTTACGAACGCGTGAAGACCGTAAAGACGAACGCGTTCAAGGGCATGGATCTGGACGCCGTGTTCGTCTACGGTTTGAACACGACGTTCGAGGACGGCGCGCTGGGCGACAGCGAGCCCGTCATCGTGTGCAGGGAGGGAAGCGCCGCGGCGCAGTGGGCGCGCCAGAAGGGGCTTGCGTATCTGTACATCTACCAGTGGAACGGCGAAGGGCTGTGACCATATAGAAATCCGTTTCCTTCAAGCTTCGTTTAAGTATTTCACGGTATACTGACCGCGTCATCAAGAGAGGCGCCGATGACAACGACTCTCACATATGCGCAGTACACCTGAAGGACTTGAACAAGGGAGGAAACGAAAATGAAGAAGATCATCGCTTTGATCATCGCAATGGTATTGGCACTGACGGCCTTCACGGCCATGGCCGAGGGCATGGGCGGCCCCGGCGGCATGCAGGGCATGGGCGGCCCGCGCGGCGGACAGATGCAGCGCGGCGGCCAGATGCCGCAGCAGGGCAACGGCGGCGAACGAGGACAGATGCCGCAGGCCGACGAAGGCAGGACCGTGCCGCAGGCGCCCGACGGGGCCGATGGACAGACGCAGCCCGAGCAGGGCGGCGCACAGGCGCCGGAGCAGCCCGAGGAGGGACAGGCGGCCGAAAACGACAAGAATGACGGCGCGAGCGCGCCCGAACTGCCCACTGACGGTCAGCAGCCCGAGATGAGTGGTGAGATGCCCCAGATGCGCGCCGACGGTCAGATGCCGGAGCTTTCGGCGGATGGCGAGAAGCCCGAGCTGCCCACTGACGGTCAGCAGCCCGAGATGAGCGGTGAGATGCCCCAGATGTCCGCCGACGGTCAAATGCCGGAGCTTCCGGCGGATGGCCGGATGCCTGCGGATGGTCAGATGCCCGGCGGCAATGCGCCCATCGCCTTTGATGAGATGCTTGAGAAGGGCGTCATCACGCAGGAGATCTACGAGGCGATCGACGCGTATCTGAAGTCGCATGCGCCGGCTGGTATGCCTGCCATGGACGGCGAGAAGCCCGAGATGCCCGCGGACGGCCAGCAGCCGCCGGAGATGAACGGCGAGAAGCCCGCCGACGGTCAAATGCCGGAGATGAACGGCGAGAAGCCCGCCGACGGTCAAATGCCGGAGATGAACGGTGAGAAGCCCGAGATGCCCGCGGACGGCCAGCAGCCGCCGGAGATGAACGGCGATATGCCGGAGCAGACTGCTGAGGACATGACTGCGGAAAGCCTCCTGGCTGAACTGGTCCAGGCCCAGGTGATCACGCAGGAGATCGCGGATGCGATCGCGGCGGCCATTGCGGCGTGATGTGTACAGGGGGGCTGTCTCAACAAGAGACAGCCCCCTGAGTAAAATATAATCCGTAGGGGCGCCATTCATGGCGCCCATCCCCCGGAAGCTACGGAGAATAAAGCCGTAGCGGCGGCTATCAGCCGCCATTATCGCGATCTTTTAACAAAGCCAAAGATCGCCAAAATCAGCAAAAATCGCCCAAAACCACAAGATGTTGTATCCATCATGGCTTGCATACACTATTTACCGGCGAAAAAAGTGTTCAAAAAAAGCTTGACAAACCCGCCGCCTTTTGCTATAATAGGCAAGTCGTCAAGCGAGAGCGGCGCAAGCCACTGAGCGCGGGACGGCGAGCGATCCTTGAAAACGATACAGAGAGAAAGTACATAAGAACAGTCAGATTTCGAAGAGTTGAACGCCTCGACGAGAGCTGCCTTGAGGGCCGCGGGCTTTGGCGAGCCGGCGGGCTGAGAGGGAGAGAAGTTGAGGATAAGGATTGAACATCAGAGTTTGATCCTGGCTCAGGACGAACGCTGGCGGCGTGCTTAACACATGC
>SVGK01000238.1 GCA_015056395.1 Clostridiales bacterium | reverse complement strand
GTAGGTGGTGCCGCCCGTCTCGATCAGTATGTAGTCGTCCCATTCCGTATCCGCGGTGAGCTGGGCGTAGTCCTCCAGTATGCGCCGGAGCACGTCGTCCAGGCGCGCCGTCCTGAGCGGCAGCGTGAGTATGCCCGCGGGGCGCATGCACGTCTCCAGCAGCGCGTCCATATCCGCCGCGTCGTGCAGGCAGAACACCGTGTAGTTCAGGCGGTTCTGCCGCATGACCGCGCCGCCCAACTCTGTAAGCGCCGCAGCATCGCCTTTGGGCACGCCCAGTATCACGAGCATGATGCCCGACTGCCGGTCGGCGGCGCGCCGCATGTCCGCCAGCGACGATGTGGTCAGCGCGACCTGCGTCCTGGGCAGGCCGGCGCCGTCCTGTCGGCCCAGCCCGTCCAACAGCTGCATGCGCAGCGCCCCGTCCGGCTCATAGATCATGACCGGAAGCATGGCGTTACCTCTCGTCCGTGCTCTCGCTCAGCGGCACGACGATGCGCCTGATGTTCCCGTCCGTGATCAGGTAGCCCTGGCCTACGGGCAGCGGCAGCGACGCGCGGCTGTGCGGCATGTAATCCGCGATGCCCAGCGCGTTGCACTCGCCCAGCTTGCCGCCCAGCGACACGCCGCGCCCGTGCTGTATCAGCGTGCGCAGCGGCTCCTGGTTGAAGTATGTCCGCGCGCTGAACGGCGCGGCGACGAACACCTGGAAGTTGTAGTGGTCGCCCTTTTCAAACAGCTGCCTGTAGAACTCGCGCATGAACCTGAGCTCCTCGGCCATGTCCATGTCGTTGTAGTCCGTATAGAAGCGCTCGCCGCGGTCTATGATGATGGTGTAGGGCGTGAACGCCGTCGATACGGCGTGCAGCGCCGACTTTGTCCCCTCGGCGACGGCTTCGCGCTTCTTCGGGCCGCGCTGCGCAGCCAGCACGTTCTTCTGGAATTCATGCGAGAACGCGGCGACCTCCTCGCGCGTCGCGTGCAGCGGTATGCCCGTCTCCTTCGCAAAACTCGCCCAGTCTCTGTCGGCCAGTATGTGCACCTCGGCGCCGCGTGCCTGCATCATGCGCGCCAGGAACTTGAGCATGTTCGTCTTGCCGGCGCGCTTGGGGCCCGTGATGAACAGGTTGAAGTTCTCCTCCAGGTCTATGGCCGTGGGCATGCCGCTTGCGACGTCGTAGCCTATGGGCATGTCGAAGGGCGTCTCGTTGAACGCCCGCACGTTCTCGTCCGCGATGAACTTCTCCCAGTCCGCTTTCTCGGGTATCCTGGGCACGGGCTTGGGCAGCGGGCCGGTCCAGAGCGCCGCCTGGCCCTTTGCGAACGCGGCGATCTGCGCGGCGCGTTCGCTGTCGTTCAGCGCCGCGCCCTCCTTCATGGGAAGCTCTATGATGTAGGGCGCCAGGTCCGAAAGTCCGGCAAAGCCGGCGCGCTCCGCAGCCATGGCCTCCAGGCCGCCCAGGCCCACCTGTATCTCATAGATCTGCTTGTCGATCACGGCAAGGCCGCGCCCGGTGTTCCCGGCGATGGGCGGCATCTCGTAGGGCACGCGCATGCCCAGCACATCGGTGTAGTCCGACCTGTCGTTCAGCTGCAGCGCTATGCCGCTGAAGAAGCTGTGCAGCCTGTACGGAAGCTCGCTTTTCGCCATCGCAGTCACGACGAAGTGAATGCCGCGCCCGCTGCCCTCGGCGAACAGCGTGGCGATGCGCTGCGTGACCGCCTCGTCGTTTTCGAACATCTTCTTGAGCTGCTCGTAGCGGTCCACGAACACCACGATGGCGGGCTCGGGCGCCTCGCCCGCCTGCTCGCGCGCGCGGTTGTATTCGATGAAGCTGTCCGTGGACGCCTTGGCGAACAGCTCGCTCCGCCTCTCCTCCTCGCGCATCAGCATGTCGATGAAGCGGCGCACCTCGACTACGTCGTTTTCATACATGATGTCGCCCACGTGCGGGAACTCGGCCAGCGTGCTGAGCGTACGCGTGGTCAGGCTCAGCACGTACATGTTCAGGTGGGCGGGATCGTACTGGTTGGCCAGCGAGAACGCGATGCTCTGCACCGCGGTGGTCTTGCCCGTGCCGGCCAGGCCCACGACCAGCAGGTTGCGCATGTCGGTCAGGTCCACCACCAGCGGCAGGTACTGCTGGCGCGCCGTGTCGTCCGCAAGGCCCAGCACGAAGCTGACGCCCTCCGGGCTGTTGGCGTAGCGGCCGTCGCGCATGCAGTTGTCCCTGAACAGCGGCAGGCGGTTGAAGTAGACCTTCTCAGGCAGCTCCGGCATCCACATGCGCCTGAGCTGGTCCATGTGGTGCGCGCGCGCGATGTCGCCTATGCGCCCCAGCACTGCCTGCATCTGGGTGATCGTATCCTTTTCTTTTTCCTTGTCCTTGGCGCGCACGGGCGTGGTCACCGTCTTGCCGATGTTGTCCAGCAGGTGCGGCATCTCCTCCGGGCGCGGCTGGTCCGGGTCATAGGGCAGGCCGGAATAGCTGGTCTGCACCTGGTCGAAGCTTTCGTCATTGCCGATCTGTATGAAGCAGCGGCCCGTGCCCTTGATGTATGCGGCGTCCGGGCGCTTCAGCATGTCGCGCGAGTCCGCCACGGTCTGCACGCGCAGGCACAGATGGAAGCGGGAGTTCGCCCATATCTCGTCGCTGACGGACGCGGAGGGCTTCTGCGTGGCCAGTATCAGGTGCACGCCCAGCGAACGGCCCACGCGCGACGCGGAGACCAGCTCCTTCATGAACTCCGGCTGGTCGCTCTTCAGCTCCGCGAACTCGTCCGTAATGATGATCAGGTGCGGCAGCTTCACGGCGTTCGGATCGTCACCGTACTGCTTGGAATATTCGGTGATGTCGTTGACCTTCATCGCGCGGAACAGCGTCTCGCGGCGGTGTATCTCGCCGTTCAGCGAGGCCAGCGCGCGGGAGATGACCTGCTCGCCCTGGAGGTTGTCTATGATGCCGACCACGTGCGGCAGCTCGCGGAAGGCGTCCGCCATGCCGCCGCCCTTGTAGTCGATCAGTATGAACTGTATCTGCTGCGGGCTGTAGTTCAGCGCCAGCGAAAGTATATAGGTCTGCAGCATGACCGATTTGCCCGAGCCTGTCGTGCCGGCGATCAGGCCGTGCGGGCCATGGTACTTCTCGGATATATCTAATATGAAGGGACGCGAACCCGCGGTATAGCCTATGACCGAGCGCAGGCCCTCGTACGTCTTGTTCTCGGACCACATGCGCCACACGTCCAGATCCTCCACGCGGCGCACGCCGTAGATGTCCAGGAACGAGACCAGCGTGGGTATCGCCGCGCTCTCCACCGCGTCGTGCACGCGCACCGGCGCGATCTGCTGCGCGAACGAACGCAGCAGGTTGCGGTTGGGATATTCGAAATCGACCTTGGAGGTGTCGCCCTCGGACGTGTGCAGGAAGCCGGGCTTCTCGGTCAGGTTGATGATCAGATGGCTCTCCTTGGGCAGCATCTCCATGGAAGGCGCGATCATGACGAGCGTCGTGCCCAGCTTGCGCGTGAGCAGCTTGCGCATGATCGGCTCGTCCTCGAGCAGCCTGTCGTTGGTGCAGAATATCACATAGTGCGGCAGCGGCAGCGCGGCGGGATCGAAGTCCTCGTCATCCTGCGCCCTCTCCTCCTCGTCGGGGTCGCGGCGCATGGTCAAAACCTCGTCCAGGTGGGATATGACCTCGTGTATGGCAGCGGGCTGCGAGGCCAGCATGCGCATGTTGCGGTCCTCATTGGTGTAGAGGTGCGGCACCCACCTGACCCACTCCCACTGGGACGCCGTGGTCTCCTCTGTCAGCACCGCGATGCGCACGTCGTGATAGCTGTGCAGCGCGGCGATCTGCATAAGAAGGCCCTGTGCGAAAAGCACCGCCTCGGTGCCTCCCAGTATGCCCACGACGCTCTCGCCGCGCAGCTTGACCGTGTACGGCGCGTCCGTCACGGTGGAGTAGACGCGCTTCAGGCGCTCCGGCTCGTCGCGCAGCGGGTCGTCGATGATGCTCAACTTCTGCGGCTGGAACTCTATGACGGAAGGCAGGGCGACTTCGCCCGTGCCCAGGCGCACCTCCAGGAAGTCCCTGTGCGTGGGCATGCGGCTCCACAGGCCGTGCTGGGCAAGCTCCGCGGGCATCGCGGCGCACTGGCCGACGTTGGGGAACGTCTCGACCAGGCGGCGATACTCCTGTTCGTTCAGGCGGCGCAGGTCGAGCTCCATCTCGTCGATGTATTTCTGATAGAGCTCCACGCGCTTTTGCTCGTTGATGACCTCCTGCTTTTTGCGGTGATTGCGGTTGATGAGGCCCCACATGACCGCCAGTGCCGAAGACGTGCCGATCAACACAAGGCCCGTCATGCTGCGCCCGCCGTTCATGACGATCACGCTCATCAGCATGGGCAGCACCATCGTGGCCGAC
>SVGK01000237.1 GCA_015056395.1 Clostridiales bacterium | reverse complement strand
GACTGGGTATCCGCTTTCTTCTTCCAAAACGGGTTTACACCAAGAGGCAAGCTTGAGAATTATCCCAAAGGGCACACAGCCTATGAGTTGGAGAAGCGGATCTGAAGGGAACGTCCTGTGTGACAAATTCAAGTTTGTCTGTTCTTTCTGACGCTCCTAAAACAACACGCGGACTGTCTCAAGGCCGCCCGCGCACCACGAGGCGTCGGACCGCATCGTGACGGAATATCTTCGGGCGGGAAAGAGTGAAGCGGAGACAGGCCGTTCGAGATGCTGCTGCCATGGGGACAGAAGGCTCTCAACATGACCGGTATCGAAAACGGATCCGGATATACTGCTGAGAGCAGAGAGACAGCACGAAAAACGTAATGCCGGAGGTTGGACATGCAGAAGATCTTCGCCCATCGGGGAGCGTCGGGGTATGCTCCCGAAAACACGCTTGAGGCCTTTGAGCTTGCTGTCAAACTCGGAGCCGACGGCGTGGAGCTTGACGTGCATATGACAAGGGACGGGGAATTGGTGGTCGCCCATGATGAAGAGATCGCACGCGTCTCCAACGGCCTCGGCCTCATCTGCAATATGACCACGTCCGAGTTGAAGAAATACCGCTTCAACAGGACGCATCCCGAGTTTGCAAACGCGACCATTCCGACCCTCAGAGAGGTCTACGAACTGTTGAAACCGACAGGACTCCATATCAACACGGAACTGAAGACCAGCCGCATACGGTATGAACACATCGAGGAGAAATGCATAAGGCTTGCGGACGAACTGGGCATGACGGATCGCATATTGTATTCCAGCTTCAACCGCGCCAGTCTGATGCTTCTGAAGCATATGGAGCCACGAGCGCGCGTGGGATTGCTTCGCACGCCCCTGGGCAAGCTGAACGACCGTAAGGTCATCGATCCATGGGGCCTTGCGCACCTGTTGGGTATCGACGCGATACATCCGCATTTCTCCGAGCTGCTGCTCTACGGGGAGGCGAACAAAGCGCATGCGCTGGGGATGCAGGTGAATGTCTGGACCGTCAACAACGAAAGCGATATCTATAAGAGCATGCTTGCCGGAGCCGATATGTTGATCGGCGACTACCCCGACCGCATGGCAGACGTGCGAAATAAGCTTATGGAAAAGACAGACAAAGCGTAGTGACAGGCCTTCCGGGGCATCATAAAGGCACCTTGTCCGCTGAGGACAAGGTGCCGAAAAGTTACCCTGGTCATTTGTGTCTGCCGGACGCGGGCGGGATCGCTGCCCAAAGGCAGCCTCCGCGTCTCATCCATGCTTATGCGTTTTCGCTCTGCGCGAACACGATGTCCTCGAAGCCCTCGGTGTCGTCGTGCCAGGTCAGCGTGTAGGCGCCCTCTTCGCCGCCGAACGTGAACGCGCCCGTCGTGCCGGTCGTGGCCGCCTCGCCAAGCTCCGCGCCCTCGGTCTCAGGCATGTCCCAGAACTTGCCCTTGTCGTACACGCAGCCCGCGGCCAGGCAATCCTGGTATATGGTCGTCTTGAAGATATACGCGCCTTCCGCGGACGTGATCTCGACGTCCCAGCCGCGCTCCGGGTTCTTTTCGACGGTCAGCTGCGCGCCCTCGGCGACCCATGCGCCCACGATCACGGGATCCAGCTCCGCATCATCGGAGTTGGCGGTGTAGGAGCCGCCCGTGGTCTCCGTGACGGCGCCGCCCTCGACCTTGAGATCCCAGGTGTGCGCCTGGTCGCAGGCAAAGCCGGTGTAATAGTGCCTGACGGACACGGTCACTTCGCCGTCGGCCACGGCCTCGAAGCGCGCCGTGAACGCGCCGTCGGCCACCTCGGACGCGGCGAGCGTCACGACCGCGTCGCCCTCCGCCTCGGCCAGCCAGCCCTGGTCCTCGCCCTCGACGGGTATGCGGACGGTGAAGGCGCCGCCTTCATAGGAAGTCTGGATATCGGTGGATTCTGCAAATGCGGTCACGCAGCACAGCGCGAGCAGCGCGGCCATGACGATGGCGATGGTCTTTTTCATTTCTCATTCCTCCGTTTTCTTCTCTATCGGTGACCTTTGGTTAGACGCAGGCCGCGCGATAAAGTTCCCTCCACGCGGCCCATCCTCCGCATATCTTTCCCGTGGCGCGATTGACAAACGATCGCGCCTTCCCTTACAATCGATGCGGGGGATATCGCCCCGGACGACGGGCCGGGGTCCCCGAAACGGCAAAGGAGCGGTACAGTATGAACAAAAACGACCGCATGCGCATGATGGCGGAGCTTCCCGTGCACGAGGTGCTCATACGCATGAGCCTGCCCATGATGATCTCGTTCTTCATACAGGCGATGTACAACATCGTCGATTCGATGTTCGTGGCGCGCATATCGGAGCGGGCGCTGACGGCCGTATCGCTGGCGTTCCCCATGCAGATGATCGTCACGGCCATTGCCGTGGGCACGGCGACGGGCGTGTCGGCGGTATGGTCGAAGGCCATGGGCATGGGCGACAGGGCGCGCGCATCCGCCGCCATACGCACGATGACGGGCATGAGCCTCATGTTCACGGCGCTGTTCGTGGCGCTGGGGCTGTGCGCGTCGCGCCCGCTGTTCGGCCTGCAGACCGACGCCGCCGACATCGCGGAGATGGGCACGGTCTACCTGACGATCAACTGGGTGTTCTCGGTCGGCTCGATATTCAGCAAGTATTACGAGCGGCTGCTGGTATCCGCGGGAAGGTCCACGCTCTCCATGGCGGCCATGGCCTCCGGCGCGGTGTTCAACCTGATATTCGACCCGCTCCTGATATTCGGCATAGGTCCGTTCCCGGAGATGGGCATCGCCGGCGCGGCCATCGCCACGGTCGGCGGGCAGATATTCTCGGCGCTGGTCGCCATAGCGCTCAACATGCACTATAACGAAGCCGTCAGGCGCGACATGCTGAGGCCCGCGTTCCACCCGGAGGCGGCCGTCGAGATCATGCGCGTGGGCCTGCCCTCGATCATCACGTCCGGCCTTTCGTCGCTGACGAGCTTCTTCATCAACCAGATACTGCTCGACTATTCGACTACCGCCACGGCCGTGTACGGCGTGTGGCTGAAGCTGCAGAACTTCTGCTACATGCCCACGTTCGGCCTGAACAACGGCATGGTGCCCATACTCGCCTATAACTACGGCACGGGGCGCATGGACAGGGTGAAGCAGACCATGAAGCTGGCGCTGTGCGGCTGCGCCGCGCTGATGGGCGCGCTGATGGTGCTGTTCGAGCTGATACCCGGCGCCATACTGACCATGTTCAGCGCGGGCGAACAGATGCGGCAGATCGGCATGGTGTGCCTGCGCGCGTGCGTGGTGTCGCTGCCCTTCGGCGCGGTGTCCATGATACTTTCCACCAGCATGCAGGCGCTGGACCACAGCCGCTTTGCGATGCTGATCAACATGCTGCGGCAGTGTGTGCTGATCGTCGCAAGCTTCGCCGTGCTGTCCGCGGTGACGCACAGCGCCTATCTGATATGGCTGGCGGTGCCCTTCACGGAGATCGTCACCTTCCTGGTGAGCCTTGTGCTGATGCGGCGCATGCGCGCGGACCTGAACATGTGATCGACACGTAGCCGTAAAGATGTTACAACATCTTTACGGCTTTTGCGAAGGGATGTCATACACTCGGTTGAAACCCATGCGGCAAAAAAGTATAATAGACAGTAGGTATGTGCCCCGATATCCCAATACCGAAAGGAAAGCCATATGAATCGACCCGAAAACGGAAACAGGCCCGTACGCCGGGCTTCGGACAGGCGCTACGTTGACCGGCGGCCCGGACAGGCGCGCCGCCCGCAGCCGCGCAGGCGCAGGCGTCCGCAGGCCCGCTTTTATGTGCTTATCGCGCTGGTGGTGCTGATCATAGCGGCGGCGGTCGCGCTGGTCGTGGCGTTGAACAGCCGCAAAACGCCCGACGTGCCTGCGGAGACGAACGTACAGGCGACGGCCGCGGCGCCCTCCGCGCAGCAGGATGTGCAGGAGCCGGGCGTCAGCGATGCGGCTCTGGACGTGGTGACGAACCCGCCCTCCGCGCGCGCGGCGCAGCTTGCGGCCATGCTGGGCGACGAGGGCAATGTGCTTGAGACGCTCTCCTCCAGCGAACAGGCGGTGGTCACGGACCTGAGCCTGAACGAGGACCTGCCAGACGATTGGCTCAACGTGCTGCTGCTGGGCTCTGACGAGCGCGTGGACGGCGCGAACGCCCGCACGGACAGCATGATCATCTGTTCGATCAACACCACCACGGGCGAGGTCAAGCTGACGAGCATACTGCGCGACGTCGCGGTGGATTTCACGGATCTGGGCGACCTGAACGGCACCTACCGCATCAACGCCGCGAACTACTTTGGCGGCGAGGCGCTGGCGATGAAGACCGTGAACGAGTGCTTCGGCCTGAACATCGAAAACTACGTACGCGTGAACATCTTCGGCTTCCAGCA
>SVGK01000236.1 GCA_015056395.1 Clostridiales bacterium | reverse complement strand
CGAGATCGGTCCACGTGACGCCCGGCCTGTAGCTGGGCTTGACGCGCCCCGCGCCCGTGCTCGCGCGTCGAGCGAGGAAATCGCCCACGCGCTGCGCGGGCGCCCTGTAGTCGCCGCCGCCCAGGCGGAAAGCCGCGCGCTCCCACTCTTGCTGGAACCGTACGCCCGCCAGCGGGTCGTCGCCGCCGAAGTCCTCAGGCTCCACGCCCACGAGCAGCGCGCTGTTGGCATTCTCGCCGTCGCGCGCATACAGGCTCATGCCGTTGACCACGACGCCCACGGCTTCGCTCGCCGCGGCGACCACCTGGCCGCCGGGACACATGCAGAAGGTATATGCGCTGCGCCCGTTCGACAGGTGCGCGCTCAGCTTGTAGTCCGCGGCGCCCAGCGCCGGATGACCTGCAAAGCGGCCGTACTGCGCCCTGTCGATGTCCTGCTGCCTGTGCTCTATGCGCGCGCCCAGCGAGAAGGGCTTGCGCTCCATGGGCACGCCCATCTCGTTAAGCATCTCGAACGTGTCGCGCGCGCTGTGCCCCACGCACAATATCACGTCGTCCACATCGACGGTCGAGACGCCCTCCGGGCCCTCCAGGCGCGCCGCGATGATGTGCCCAGCATCCGTCTCAAGGCCCGCAAGCCTCGTGTTGAACAGCACCGTACCGCCCAGCGCGCGTATCTGCTCGCGCAGTCCGCGCACGACCTCGCGCAGCCTGTCCGTACCTATGTGCGGCTTGGCGTCCGTCAGTATCTCCGCGGGCGCGCCCGCCTCCGCCAGCGCCGTCAGCACCTCGCGGCAGCGTGGGTCCTTGATGCCCGTGTTCAGCTTGCCGTCCGAGAACGCGCCGGCGCCGCCCTCGCCGAACTGCACGTTGCTGCGCGGGTCGAACGCGCCGCCCGACCAGAAGGCCTCGACGTCCCTGACGCGCTCGTCGACGGGCTTGCCGCGCTCGATCACGACGGGCTTCAGCCCCGCGCGCGCCAATCTGAGCGCAGCAAACAGCCCCGCGGGGCCCAGTCCGACCACCAGCGGGGTATGACGCATCGCGCGCGGCTCGGGCAGCGGCATGGGCGCCTGCGGCGCGACGACCTGCGCATTGCGCGGCAGATGTCCGGGCAGCGCGTCCATCGTCACGTCGACGGTCACGCTGAAGTGCACGTCGCCCTTGTCGCGCGCGTCCACGCTCCTGCGACAGAGCACCGCCTCCCTGACCTGCGCCTGCGGCACGTGCAGCGCCTTTGCGGCGATGCGCCTGAGGGAGGCGGTGTCGTCGTCCAGCTCCACGCGCAGCTGCGACAGGCGGATATGCTCAGCCATGCAGCCCCCTCGACTGCCTGTCCATGTCCTCCACGATGATGTCGTAGATCTCGCCCAGCGAGGCGCACAGCTCCAGCACCTTCCACGGCTCGTTCGTGTGGAAGTGCACCTTCATCAGTTCCTCGTCGCCCACGGCCAGCAGGCTGTCGCCCTCGACCTTCTCGGGGATCAGGTCGAACAGCGCGTCTTCGTCGATCGAGCAGTTCTCGATCAAAAGCTGTGTGTCATAGCGGTATTCAAGCATCGTCTTTCATCCTTTCGTTCCATTTGAGCGCAGCATGCCCTCCGCGGCGGTGAGCGCGCTTGCCCAAGCCCACCGGAGGTTGAAGCCGCCGCAGTCACCGTCGATGTCAAGTACCTCGCCGGCGGCGAACACGCCGGGCGCGAGGCGCGACTGCATGGTATCCGTGTCGAACCCGGAAAGCCTTATGCCGCCCGCGGTCACCTGCGCCTGATCGTAACCGTGTACGCCCGTCACGGGAAAGCGCCATTTCGTCACGGTCTCATAGAGCTTCTTCAGCTGTCTTTCATCGAGCGTTTCGGCGGTCGCGTGCAGGTCGATGCCCGCAGCCTTTACGATCTCCATGCCCACGCGCTTCGGAAGCAAACCCGTGAGCACGTCCTCCATGAGGTGTCCCTTCAGCAGGCGCGCGCGCCCGACGAAGGCCTCATAGGGCATATCCGTCAGGCACAGCACGGCCTGCGGCTGCCCGCCCTCCATAAGGGCCTCCTGCGCGGCGCGCGCGCACTGCATCGCGGCGATGCCCGAAAGCGTGCCGTCGCCGAACAGTATCTCCCCCGCCTCTTTGCGCAGCGTCCGCCCGTCCGCGCACAGAGAGACCGCACCGTGAACGCGCTGTCCCTTCAGCGCGCGCACGCGGGCGGGGTCCGTCCGAAGCGCCGCGATGGCGGGAAAGCACTTCCCGGCCCTGTGCCCCAACGATTTAAGGAGCTTCACGCCGTCCGCGCAGCCGCCCAGCTTCGGGGCTGCCTGCCCGCCCGCGGCAATCAGCACCTTCGAGGCGGTTACGGTCTCGCCGGAAGCGAGTGTGAGCGCCCACCCGTTCCCGCCGGCCGGTCGTCGTATCGACTGCACGCGCGCGTCCGTCGTGATCTCTCCGCCGTGCAGCGGTATCGTGAGCCTGAGCGCGTCCAGCACGCTCGCCGCCTGTCGGCTGACAGGATAGACGCGGCCCTCTGCCTCCTCGACCGTTTCGAGTCCGAGCTTCGCAAAGAAGCCGCGTATGCGGTCGGGCGGCCATCGGTCGAGCACCGGACGCGCGAGCGCCGCGTCGCCGTGCCAGTGCGCGATGTTAGTGTCCATGTTTAAGATGTTGCAGCGGCCGTTGCCGGTGCTCAACAGCTTGCGCCCCACGCGCGGCTGTGCCTCGAGCACGCGTACGCGTGCGCCCTTCAGCGCAAGCGCGCACGCCGCGCACAGCCCCGCGGCGCCGCCGCCCACCACGACATACGGCGCGCTCACAGCGCTATGGCCAGATCGCGGATCAGGCCCTCTCCCGCCAGCAGCGCCACGCGGTGCAGCGCGCGGGAACAGGCAGTGTAGAGCCGCCGCCGTTCTCCGTCCGTGAGCATGCACTCGGGCCACACGGCGATCACCGCGTCGAACTCGAGTCCCTTCGTGAGATGGTAGCACGCCACGACATTGTCCGTCGACTCGTAGTTGAGATCCGCGCTGCCGCCGTCCAGCCTGTATACGTTCGAAAGCTGCTCCGCAAGCGCGTTCGCCTGGAGCTGCGTGCGCGTGATCACGGCGATGGACTGGTAGCCCGCCTGCCTGAATTCATCCACGAGCTGCCTGAGCCGGTCGAGCGAATACGCCTCGACGATGGGCCTCTCGCCCTCGCGTCCGAAGGGCAGGAGCCGCTCGCCACCCGGCAGCAGCGCGTTGCACAGCCGCGCGATGGGCGTCGCGGAGCGGTAGCACAGCGTCAGCGGGTATACGGGCGCCTCCGGCACGCCGAAGCAATCGCCCCAGTGCTCCGGCCTGCACGGCGGCAGCGCTGGGCACGTGCGCTGCATGGGATCGCCCAGCAGCGTGACGCGCGCCTTCGGATACGCCTCGTGCAGCAGCATGAGCGCCGTCTCGGTGTAGTCCTGCGTCTCGTCCACCAGCAGGTGCGCGATGGTCTTGTCCGGCTCGGCAAAGCCCAGCCGCATCATCAGATAGGCCTCCGCCACGGCGTCCTCCCACCACGTGACGCCCGCGCGGCAGTTGTCGCGCCACGCCTCGGCCAGCGTGTCGCGCATCTCGCGCATCATCGGCTCGATCAGCTTCTCGCCCGTGGGCATGAGCTGCGCCCTGAGCTGCTCCCTGAGCGAGCGCAGGTCCTCCTGCACGGCCGCCTGGCACGCCTCGCGCAGCGCGCGCCCCGAATACTTCTCGTCAAGCGCCTGCTCGTGCTCGACGTAGAGGCGCTTCTCCATGCCTTCCAGCCGCGTCTCCAGCGACGCGTTCATGCGGGAGAGCCGCTGCGCAGGCGTGAGCAGCTTGAGCTCGCCTGCGTACATGCGCCCGAGGTCCGCGGCCGACACGAACACGTTCCCCTCATAGGTCACGTCCTCGAACGCCGGGCCGTCGCGCTCGATCTGATCGGCATAGGCCTTGAGGCGCAGCATGGCGTCCCGGCCGCCCTTCCACGCCACGGACTGCCTGCGCAGCGCGCTGTTCTCTTCAAGCAGCGCGTTGACCTGCCTCACGGGGCGTTCGACCTTGTGGCCCAGCACGCGCTTCACGAGCTGGTACAAGGTCTGCGTGCGTATGTTCTCCTCGCCCAATTCGGGAAGCACGGTCGAGATGTACTCTGAAAAGGCAGTGCCCGGGGAGAGAATCTCGATCCTGGAAGCGTCCAGCACGTCCCGCTGGCGGTACATCAGGAACGCGGCGCGGTGCATGGCGACGCTGGTCTTGCCGGACCCCGCGCCGCCCACGACGGAGATCACGCGGTCCTCCCGGGCGCGTATGGCCGCGTTCTGCTCGGACTGTATCGTGGCGACGATGCCGTGCATGTGCCTCGACGATGAATTCGAGAGTATGTCCAGAAGCAGCCCGTCGTCTATGGACAGATTAGTGTCGACATAGAACTTGATCGCGCCGTCCCCGACGCGGAACTGGCGCTTGAGCGTCAT